>NZ_JBGCBZ010000021.1:0-136669 GCF_041262585.1 Planotetraspora sp. GP83
GTGCTGAGTGAGCACCTGTGTCAGGGGTGGCTGGAGGGGTATCTGCTGACCGGCCGGCATGGGCTGTTCAACTGTTATGAGGCGTTCATCCACATCGTGGATGCGATGTTCAATCAGCATGCCAAGTGGTTGGAGGCCAGCCGGAGGATTCCGTGGCGGCGGCCGGTCGCGTCGTTGAACTATCTGTTGTCGTCGCATGTGTGGCGGCAGGACCACAACGGGTTCAGTCATCAGGATCCGGGGTTCCTGGATGTGGTGGTGAACAAGAAGGCCGAGGTGGTGCGGGTCTACCTGCCGCCGGACGCGAACACGTTGTTGTCGGTGGCCGATCACTGTCTGCGTTCTCGTGACTATGTCAACGTGGTCGTGGCGGGTAAGCAGCCGGTGCTCGACCTGTTCACGATGGACGAGGCGATCGCGCACTGCACGCGCGGGCTGGGCATCCTCGACTGGGCCTCCACCGACCAGGGCCAGGAGCCGGACGTCGTTTTGGCGTGCGCGGGTGACGTGCCGACCCTGGAGACGCTCGCCGCCGCGGCGCTGCTGCGCGAGCACCTGCCGGAGTTGAAGGTCCGCGTGGTCAACGTCGTCGACCTGATGCGGCTGCAGCCGCCGTCGGAGCACCCGCACGGGATGAGCGACGCCGAATACGACGCGCTGTTCACCACGGACCGGCCGGTCATCTTCAACTTCCACGGCTACCCCTGGCTGATCCACCGGCTCACCTACCGGCGGCACGGCCACGACAGCCTCCACGTGCGCGGCTACAAGGAGGAGGGCACCACCACCACGCCGTTCGACATGGCGATGCTCAACGACATCGACCGGTTCCACCTCGTGATGGACGTCATCGACCGGATCCCCGGCCTGGAGACCAGGGCGGCCCATCTGCGCCAGCACATGGCCGACGCCCGCCTCCGCGCGAGGATCCACACCCGCGAGCACGGCGAGGACCCGGCCGAGATCCGCGACTGGACGTGGCCGTGGTAGGTCGCGCAGGATCGAAGGTCCGTCAATGGGTCGTGCCGAAGGTCCCGTCGAGGCGGGGCCTTCGCCCGAAGATCCGCCGATGTCTCACGTGATCTGCTGACGGCATGGACACCACCGCTGTGCCGACCCTGCCCGGTCTCTCGGAGGAGGCCGCCTCGCGGCTGCTCGCCCGACATGGCCCCAACGAGCTCCCGCAGCCCGCGCCGCCGAGCCTGCCGGTCCGGGCCGCGCGTCAGCTCGCCGATCCGATGTCCATCCTGCTGCTCATCGCGGGCCTGGTCACCTTGGTCGTGCTCGGCGAGGTTCCCGAAGGGGCGGCGATCCTGGCCATCCTGCTGGTGAACGTGGTCATCGGGGTGACCCAGGAGACCAGGGCGGACCGGGCCGTACGGGCGCTGCGGACCCTCACCGCGCCCATGGCCAAGGTCCGCCGGGACGGTGTCGTGCGGAGAGTGCCCGCGGCCGAGATCGTCCCGGGCGACGTCATCGAGATCGCGGCCGGAGACCGCGTCCCGGCGGACGCCCGCGTGGTCGAGGCGAGCGCGCTGGCCGTGGACGAGGCGATGCTCACCGGGGAGTCGCTGTCCGCCGACAAGCGGGCCACCGGCCCGGCGGACCCCGGCACGCCTCTGGGCGATCGCAGGGGAGAGCTGTTCTCCGGGACGCTGGTCGTCCGGGGCACCGGCGTGGCGGAGGTCGAGCGGACCGGCGCCCGCACCGAGATGGGCCGGATCGCCACCGCCCTGCACGGCGGCGTCAAGGGGCCGCTGGAGCTGGAGCTGGCGAAGGTGTCGCGGCGCATCGGCGTCCTCGCCGTTGCCGCGGGAAGTGTGATGATCCTGATAGGCCTGACCCGGGTCAGCCGGGGCGAGGCCGCGCTCGGCGACATCATCCTGGCGGGAGTCGCGCTGGCCATCGCCGCCGTCCCCGAGAGCATGGCCGCGGCGGTCACCACGGCCCTGGCCCTGGGGTCGCAGCGCATGGCCAAGCTCGGTGTGATCGTCCGGCGGCTGTCCGCCATCCAGGCCCTCGGGGCGACCACGGTCATCGCCACCGACAAGACCGGCACGCTCACCACGGGACATCTGACGGTGATCGACCAGGTGGCCGTGCCCGGGGCCGACCTGTGGCGGTCCGCGCTGCGCTGCAACGACGCCCGCGACGGGCTCGGCGACGCGGTCGACGTGGCGCTCGCCACCGCCGCCGAGAACCACGGGGTACGGCTCGCGCCCGGTGAGTCACGCCTGGCCATGCGCCCATTCGACGCCGACACCCGTTCGATGGCGGTGACCACGGCGGCCGTCATGGACGGGGCCGGCGGACAAGTGAGCGGCGGAGAAATGAGAACGGTGCCGCTGCTCACGCTCAAGGGGGCGCCCGAGGTGGTGCTGGCCCGATGCGCCGCGGGAGGGGAGACCGACCGGCTGGCGGGAGCCGTACCGGATCTCGCCCGGAGGGGCCTGCGGGTGCTCGCGCTCGCCGAGAAGGACACCGACGACCTCGACGCGGACGGGCTCCGCCCGGTCGGCCTCGTCGCGCTGCGGGACGAGATCCGCGCCTCCGCCCGCCGGGCGGTCGCCGACTGCCGCGCCGCCGGCATCCGCGTCGTCATGGTCACCGGCGACCACGCCGACACCGCCCGCGCGGTCGCCGAGGAGGTGGGCATCCACCCCGAACCCGTGGTGACCGGGTCCGCGCTCGACGGGCCCGACAGAGCGGCCCGGCTGCGCGAGGCCGCCGTCCTGGCCCGGGTGGATCCGGCGACCAAGCTCGACCTGGTCCACGCGCTGCGTGGGAACGGCGAGGTGGTGGCGATGACCGGTGACGGCGTCAACGACGCCCCGGCGCTGCGCCACGCTGACGTCGGCGTCGCCATGGCCGGAGACGAGGGCACCGACGTCGCCCGAGAGGCCGCCGCGGTCGTCGTCACGAACGGCGAGCTCGGCACGATCGTTATCGGCGTGCGCGAGGGCCGCCGCCTGAACCACAACGTGGCCTCGATGATCGGCTACCTGCTCACGGGCAACCTCGCGGAGATCCTCATCGTCCTCGCCGGCCTGCTCCTGTGGCCGGATCTGGTCGTGCCGCTGCTTCCCGTGCACCTGCTCTGGATCAACCTGGCTCTGGACGGCATCCCCGCCATCGCGCTCGGCGTCGACAGGCCCGCGGGGGATCCACTGTCCGTCAGCCCGCGCCGGGACGGCCTGCTGTCCTGGCGGGTGCTGCGCCTGGTCGCGCTTCGCGCGCTCGTCGTGGGCGTGCTCGTCTTCGCCGCCGTCGAGGTCGCCCGCCGCCTCGGCTGGAGTGCGGAGGAGGTCCGGAGCGAGGCCGTGCTCGCCCTCGTCTTCGCCCGCCTGACCCTGGCGTATGTGGTCCGGGCCCGCCGCTGGACGTTCGAGGGCGGCTGGTGGCGCGGGCGTGCCGTACTCGTGGCGGTGGCCGCCACGGCGGCCTTGCAGGCTCTCGCGACGACCGTCCCCCCGCTCGGCGCCCTCCTCGCCCTCGTGCCGTTGCCGCCGCTCGGCTGGGCGATGGCCCTCGGCGCGGCCCTGTCCACCGTCCTGGCGAGCGACCTCCTCCGGCTTTGCCGCACGTGATCATGCACACTTTTCCCGGGAACCCGGGAACCCGGGAACCCGGGAACCCGGGAACCCGGGTGACACGGGCGACCGTCGCGCCTGGTGGCGGCGCATACAGTATGTCGATGTGGGGCCGGAAACCGACCGGGGGAAGTCGTACCGGGGAAAGCGCGCCGGGCAAGTGAACCGGTGCCTGGGCACGTGAGCGGCATGGATCGGGAAGTCATCGTCGCCTACGACGGATCGCCGCCGAGCCGTACCGCTGTGGAGTGGGCGGCCGGGCAGTGCAGGGCTGAGCGGGCGGGGCTGACCATCTGCCAGGTGTGGGCCGGGCCCTATGCGTCGAGGGCCGAGGCGACCGCCAACGGGGAACGCCGCCTCGCGAGCCGTTGCCTGGCCGAGGGGGTCGAGCTGGCCGAGCGGCTGCTGCCCGGCAGAGAGATCCGCCCGGTCCTGCTCCATGGAGACCCCCGGGAGGAGCTCGTCTCACTGAGCAGGGACGCCTCGACGCTGGTGGTCGGCCACCGAGGGCTGGGCGGATTCGCCGGGCTGCTGCTCGGATCGGTGAGCGCGCATGCCGCCGCGCACGCGAGCTGCCCCGTCGTCGTCGTCCGAGCGGGTGGGGGCGCGGACGACGAGCGAGGCGGCGTGGTGGTGGGGGTCGACTCGTCCCCCTCTTCGCGCGCCGCCATGGACTTCGCCGCCCGGATCGCCGCCGGACGCGGCCTGCCCCTGGGAGTGGTCCACGCCCTGGGGGAGGCAACCGGCGCCCCCACCGCCGACCGCCCTGATGCCGGCCAGTCCGATGCCGGCGTCCCTCATGCTCACCGGCCGGACGCCGAGCGGGGTGCTGACCGGTCCGGCGCCGATCGAATCACTGAAGCGGAGCGGATGCTCGCGGAGCTCATCGAGCCGTGGCTCGCCGAATCACGGCTTGCCGTACCGGGCTTTGCCGCATCGCGGGGGGCCGGTCGCCGGTCGCGCGTCGCGATCACGGCGTGTGTCGTCGGGGAACGGCCGCTGCCCGCCCTGCTCTCATACGGGCACGAGGCACGGCTGATCGTCGTGGGGTCACGCGGAGCCGGGGGCGTCCGCGCCCGGCTGCTGGGCTCGGTGAGCCAGGGCCTGCTGCATCACGCCGCCTGCGCCGTCGCCGTGGTCAAGCCTCCGGCCACGGCGCCCGGCTGTTAGATCCATCAGACCCGGGTGCGGGCGTCGTCTGACCGCCTCGGCGGGGTGGCGCCACGCGTCAAGCCGGCCAGTACGGCGAGGCAGGCGATGGTGATCACCCCGATCGGCGGGAGCACGCCCCACGCGGGTTCGCCGCCGCGCGCCTCGGCGACGAACGGAGTGACGATGATCGGCAGGCCGGTGAGCGCCAGGAAGACGAGCAGACCGGGAGCGGTGGTGTAAGGCCAGGGCCGTCCCCGGAGCAGGAGCACCCCGGTGGCGAAGGCCGCGGGAAGGAAGAACGACAGGTCCAGCACGTGCACCGGGCTCGACGGCAGCGCCAGCTCGCTCACGCTCTGCGGCGCGCGGCCGTCCAGAATCGCCGGCACGATGTCCTTCAGCCACAGCAGCGTGAACAGCGCGGCGACGGCGATGAGGAACCACCCCGCCAGCCGTCGCGGCGCGTGGCCGAACCGGTCTCCGACCGCCCGAACGTCGAGCGCGGCCAGGCCGCCGATGAGGGAGAACGCCGACAGCCCGAGGACGGCGACCCAGACCAGGAACAGCGGCCCGACGTGCACCGACATCGTGTAGATGACGTAGTTGTACGTCGTGAAGGCCAGGCCGCCCAGCCACATGAGGTACGCGCGGAGGGAGCCCCGGCGGGCCAGGACCGCCAGGACGACGATCGCGGGGGAGACCACGGCGAGGTTGACGGCGTCCTGGGCTATCGCCTGGTCGACGAACGCGCTGGTCTCCTTGCCGTAGACGCCGCCGACGTTCACCAGCCCGGCGATGTTGCCCGCCGCGGCCAGGAGCGCACACAGCACGGACAGCCGCAGCCAGGCGACGGCCCCGCTCGTCCACGCCGTCACGGAGGCGCCGGCCGTCCCGGAATCGGTGATTGTCATGGAACACCTTTCGTGGCGTGATTTGTCGCGGGAGCGCGTGATGCGCTTGCCTGAGCGCGTGGTCGTGAGGGCGTGGCTTGCGGTGTCGCGATCGCGCTCCGCTCTACGGTGTTTCAGACCCGCATGAGCTCGCGAAGAGTTCACCGGCGCTCCGCCAACGCGGTCACAGCGCGAAGACGAGCCGGGCCGGGACGTGCCCCGCGAGGACGTCCTCGAAGGCCCGGTTGATCTCGTCCAGCTTGCGGGTCTCGTACTTCACCGTCGTACGGCCGGCCGCGTGCAGGCGGAAGACCTCGGCCAGGTCGGCGCGGGTGCCCACGATGGACCCGATCACGCTGATCCCGCCCAGCACCGTCTCGAAGATCGGCAGGCGCATCGCGTTGTCCCGGGGCAGGGAGACCAGCACGAGCCGGCCGCCTCGGCGCAGGGACGCGTGCGCCTGCTCCAGGACGTGCGGGTCGGCTGCCAGGGCGATGGCGACGTCGGCCCCGCCCAGTTGCCGGATCGCGGCCACCGGGTCGGTGGCGGCGGCGTTGACGACGTGGGCCGCGCCGAGCTCGCGGGCGAGGCGGAGCTTCTCCTCGGTGACGTCGACGGCGATGGTGTCGGCGCCGAAGATCTGCGCGTACTGCTGGGCCAGGTGTCCCAGGCCGCCGATGCCGAAGATCGCCGCACGCTCCGTGGGCCGCAGCCCGGAGACCTTGACGGCCTTGTAGGTCGTCACACCGGCACAGGTGAGGGGCGCGGCCTCGAACGGGTTCACGCCGGCGGGCACGGGGACCACGTGGGCGGCGTACGCGGCGACGTACTCGGCGTGGCCGCCGTTGAGGGCGTAGCCCATGTTCAGCTGCGACTCGCAGAGGGTCTCACGCCCGCTCACGCAGTAGTCGCACGTGCCGCAGGCGTAGCCCAGCCATGGGACCGCCACCCGCTCCCCGACGGCCCGGCCGGTGACGGCCGATCCGACCTTCTCGATCACGCCGACGCCCTCATGGCCGGGGGTGAACGGCAGAGCCGGTTTCACCGGCCAGTCGCCACGCGCGGCGTGAATGTCGGTGTGGCACAGGCCGCTGGCCTCCACACGGACGAGCACCTGGTCGGGCTGGATCTCCGGGATCGGCAGGTCGTGAATCTCGATCGGGCGGTCGAAGCCGGTGACGAGCGATGCGCGCATTGTCCCGTCTCCTCTCATTGGGGGTGTCCAGCTCATTGAGGTCTCCAGCGTCCAGCCCGCCGCGCCTCGCGAGGAGGGCCGAAGGGCCCGAAATCGGTGGACCTAGGGAGTCCCTGAACACGGCCTGTGGGCCGTGCGCGTCGCGCGGGCGGCACCCGGCCGGCCCGGGTTCGCGGGACGGCACCAGGTGGTGGACGCTGTGGCGAGGAAGGGCCCAACGTCCCACGCCGCGGAGGTCGTGCGCCTCTGCCCCGGCCGTACGGCGAGCCGGAGGCTTGGGGAGCGGTTTCCGGCTGTGGCGGCCGCCGTGACACAGCAAGGAGAATTCGCCCATGGTCCAGCTCGCGGAGCCGCCCCTGGTGATGGGACTCACCGATGAGCGGGCAGCCACGATCCGGGCCGGGACGGGCCCCAACGTCCTGCGGGACCATCGGGCTCGTCCGTGGCTGGTGCTCGCCCGCCAGGTGCGAAGCCCGCTGCTCATGCTGCTGCTGGTCGCGGCGGCCGTGTCTTTCTTCGTGGGCGAGCGGACGGACGCGGTGGTGATCGGCGTCATCGTGGCGCTGAGCGTCGGGCTGGGCTTCGTCAACGAGTATCGCGCCGAGCGCGCGGTGGAGGCGCTCCACGAGCGGATGCGCCACCGCGCGCAGGTGTTCCGGAACGGCACGCTGACCGAGCGCGACGTGACTGAGCTGGTCCCGGGCGACGTGGTGAGACTGCGGCTCGGGGTCGTCGTCCCGGCTGATCTGCGCCTGACGGACGTCGAGAACCTGGAGTGCGACGAGGCGGTGCTGACCGGAGAGTCGATGCCCGTACGCAAGAAGCCGGGCGACCCCGCGCTGATGGGCACGGTCGTCACCGGGGGCACCGGCACTGGCGTCGTGTCCGAGATCGGCGCCGGCACGGCCTTCGGAAAGATCGCCGTGGGGCTCGGCGAGCGGCATGCCGAGACGGCCTTCCAGGTCGGGCTGCGCCGGTTCTCCGGGCTGCTGGTGTGGGTGGCCGCGGCGCTCACCGCCGGGGTCTTCGCCGTCAACCTGGTCCTCGGCCGCCCGTTGCTGGACGCGCTGCTGTTCTCGCTCGCGATCGCGGTCGGCGTCACCCCGCAGTTGCTCCCCGCGGTGGTCACCACCAGCCTCGCCGCCGGAGCCCGCCGCCTCACCCGGCTGAAGGTCCTGGTGAAGCGGCTGGTGGTCATCGAGGATCTCGGCGACGTCGAGGTGCTGTTCACCGACAAGACCGGCACCCTGACCGAGGCGCGGATCACCCTGCGGGAGACGCTGCGCCCGGACGGGACGCCTGACACGGACGTGCTGCGCTACGCCCTGCTGTGCGCCGACCCGCCGGGTTCCAACCCGCTGGACGACGCCGTGCACGCGGCGACGGGGCAGGCTGGGGCGGGACAGTCTGGGGCGGGGCGGAGCCCCGACGGCTATCGGGTGATCGCCGCGCGGCCGTTCGACCACGACCGCCGCATGGCCTCAGTTGTGGTGGAGGACAAGCCGGGGAACCGGCTCACCATCACCAAAGGGGCGCCGGAGGCCGTCCTCGGCCGTTGCCATGCCGTACCGGGCGAAGCGCACGCGACGGCGGAGCGCCTGTTCGCCGAGGGGGCCCGCCTGATCGCCGTGGCCACCGGCGACGGCGACCGCGGGGACGTGGAGACGGACCTCCGACTCGTGGGCTTCCTCGTCTTCACCGACGCCCCCAAAGCCGGCGCGGCGGCCGCCGTCGACCGCCTGGCCAGGCTCGGGGTCACGGTGAAGATCCTCACCGGGGACAATCCGGCGGTCGCGGCCGACGTGTGCGAGAAGATCGGCCTGCCCGCCGGAGGCGTGCTCACCGGTGACGACGTGGCCGCGCTCGACGACGACGCCCTCGCTGCGGCCCTGCCTTCGACCACGGTGTTCGCGCGCGTGAGCCCCGAGCAGAAGGCCCGGATCGTCGCCGCCCAGCGGCGAGGCGGCCTCGACGTCGCCTACCTCGGCGACGGCGTCAACGACGCGCTCGCCCTGCACCGGGCCGACGTCGGGATCTCGGTCGACTCCGGAACGGACGTCGCCAAGGACGCCGCGGACGTCGTCCTGCTGGAGAAGGACCTCGGCGTGCTGGCCGACGGCATCGTCGAAGGCCGCCGGATCTTCGCCAACACCATCAAGTATCTGCTCATGGGGACGGCCAGCAACGTCGGGAACATGTTCTCCGCGGCGGCGGCCTCGGCGGTCCTGCCGTTCCTGCCGATGCTGCCCGGCCAGGTGCTGCTGAACAACCTGCTCTACGACGCCAGCCAGCTCGCCATCCCGGCCGACACGGTGGACGCCGAGCAGCTCGCCCGGCCCTCGCGGTTCGACCTCGGGCTGATCCGCCGGTTCATGCTGGTCTTCGGGCCGCTCAGCTCCGTCTTCGACCTCACCATGTTCGCGCTGCTGCTCCGGGTCTTCCACGCCGGGGCGCCGCTGTTCCGGGCCTCCTGGTTCGTCGAGTCGCTCGCCACCCAGACTTTGGTGATCTTCATCGTCCGGACCCGCCGTGCCCCGTTCTGGCGCAGCCGCCCAGGTCCCGCCCTCGTCCTGGCCGTGGCCGGCGTCGTCGCGATCGGCCTCGCGCTGCCGTACACGCCCTTCAGGCCGGACCTGGGGCTGGCCCCCATCCCGCCGGCCATCCTCGGGACCATCGCGGCCGTCCTGGTGGTCTATCTGGCGCTCGTGGAGGCCGTGAAGCGGCGCTTCCGCATGGCGGCTCCCTCGCCCGCACGTCCCCGTTCCCCGAATCGCCGCGTGCACCGGCGCGCCGCGCCGTTCAGCCACCCCGTCCGCCGGCAACAGGGCCGCGTCTCCGGCTGAGAGGGTTCAGGCGCGGTTCAGCGGTCGGACCCTCGCCCCGGGGGTGCTCGCGCCCTTGCCGTTCACCTCCGGCCATGGCACGTCAGCGTGTGCGACGGCTGCGGAAGACCCTGAGCAGGCGGTCGGGCCGCAGGAGCCCTTCCGGGCGGTCGAGCAGCCCGGTGACGCGCACGAACGCGGCGGCGAGGGCGGGGTCGGTGGCCGCTGCGGCGTGCAGCCGGGGAAGGTAGGCGTTGACCATGCGGATCTTCGCCGTGCGCCGGCCTTGAACGCCTGGGAAGGCCAGGTCGGTGCCGGTGGCGATCTCCCACGGCACGTCTATCACGCCCGCGACGGCATTGAAGTAGCGCTGCCATGTGATCGGCCGTCCGCCGGACAACAGCCGGCGCAGGGTGGCGGCCTCCAGCGCGGCCACCGTCATGCCTTGGCCGTAGATCGGGTTGAACCCGCAGATGGCATCGCCGAGCACGAGCAACCGGTCGGGGAAACGAGACAGCCTCTCGTAGCGGTGCCGGACGTTGGCCGGGTACTGGAAGGCGACCGGGTCGCCGAGTGGTTCGCCATCGCGGATCGCGCGGTGGACGTCGTCGAAGGGAAGTCCCGCGGCGAAGGTGAGGAACTCGCCGGGATCGGTCGGCGGATGATCGCCGAGCATTCCGGCCAGTGTGACCAGGAACCGCCCGTCCTCCTGGGCGGCCACAGCGGCGGCTCTGGGGTGTTGCGGGGTCCAGTTGAGAAGGATGAGCCGGTCAGTCCCCAACGCGCCCGGCGGCAACCGGTAGCTCCGGGAGGAATAACCCACCCCGATATGTATCTTGTCGACCGGCGGGCGTTGGTAACCCATCTTCTCCAGCCACAGCGGGGTGCGCGACCCGCGGCCGGAAGCGTCGACGACCAGGTCGGCGGGTATGGTCTTCACCTCGCCGTCGTCCCCGCGCACTGATACGCCGGTGACGGCCCGGTGGTCCGCGGTCGTGGTCAGCGTCACGATGTCATGACCCGCGGCCATCTGCACGCCGGGCAGCGCGAGCACCCGCGCCCGCACATGCCCTTCCAGCAACGGGCGACTGGGAAACAGCACCGGCTGGCCGATCTCCATCTGGCGTATCCGATGACCCGACAGCAGCCACCGGATGCCCCCGAGCAGGTCGGCGCTCGGAGCGCCGGCGTTGATCACCTCGGAGGTCAGGCCCGGGAACAGCTCATCGAGCACCTGTGCGCCCCGGGCGAGCAACGCGTGCACGTGATGTCCCTGGGGCACGCCGCGCCGGTGCCCGATGCCCGGAGGCATCTGGTCCCGGTCGACGACGGTCACCTGATCGTAGAACTCCGAGAGGACCCGCGCGGTCAGCAGCCCGGCCATGCTCGCGCCGAGGACCACCGCACGCCCAGCCGCCTGACCCACCGCTTGCCTCCAGCTGGAGCGTGTCCGATGTACGGCCAGCCTCTGCCAGTCGGTGCCATCCCGGCATCGCCGTGATTGCTCTTCTCCACGGCGGGGCGGAACTGTGTTGCCGGAGGCGGCCGGGGCGGCGCTGTGCCGCCGGAGGCCGGTGTGACCGGGCGCCTGCGCGCCGGGGGCTTTGCGCGGAGCTTGGAGCGCGGCTGGAGCCGGAGTTGTGGGGCCTTTAGGCGTCGTGCGCTATCGCTGGGTACGCGCTGACGGCACCACAGGGGCCGGTCAAGACGATCGTAGTCCGGGGCGGCAGGACAGTCACCGTGCGAGACCGGCAGGTCTTCGACGGGAATGCCAAGGGCTGGCAGGCCGTCCAGCTTCTCGGCGCGCGCCCCCGGCTTTCCGGCAAGGCGTCGTACACCGTGACCTGCACGGGGCATGAGCCCGGATACGACGGCGTGAATCCGCTTCCGGTGGATCCGCCGGCGAAGCCGATCCGGGCAGCCGTGTCCGTGAGTGCCACGCCCTCCAGCTACTCCGGGTCATGCCCGGCGAAGGTTGATTTCGCCGCGACCTTGCAGGTTTCCCGGGTCCCGGCGCGGGTCGCCTATCAGTGGATCGACAGCGACACGGGTGAGGGGGCGATCCAGTACGCGTCTTCCGCGCCGGTGGGCCGCGCAGCCGTACTCTCACGACCACGCTGAACGTCACCGAAAGCGGCACAGAGTGGAGGGCCGTCCGCGTCCTCAGGCCGGATCCCTCCGTCTCCAGCCGCGCCACCTATGCCGTCACCTGCGACACCGGGCCACTGGTGGCGACGCCGACCGTCGACCCGGACACGACCATCCACAACGGCACCTGCCCGCTGACGCTGCGCTTCACCGGCAAGGTGACGGTCAACAAGGTTCCCGCAGAGGTGACCTACGAATGGGTCAACGACCGCGGCGGCAAGAGCCCATCGGGAAAGCTGACGTTCACTGGAGAGCCGGGCTCGCGTGGCGTTATCCCCTACGACCACCAAGTGGGGGAGACCGGCTCGGTCACCCTCAAAGTCCTGAGCCCGGCGGCCGACGCGGCCACGACCTGGTTCAACGTGACCTGCCAGGACGGCAACCCGGCGGGAGCCTACGGCACGGTGACGGAGGTGCGTTTCGCTGGGAACTGGAGCCAGCCATGTCGCCCGCCGATGACGCTCAATATGTTAGGGACCATCAGCGCACCGCGCGGCCCCGCCGACATCACCTACGAGTGGGTGCACAACGGCCAGCCCATCGGCCTCACCGACTCGGCGGGCTCAAGCGGCACCGGCCCGTGGACGTGGGACGTCATCAAGCTCGGACTCCAGGGCGAGAAGGACGCGACGTCCGGCTCCGTGGCGCTCAAGATCCACAACAACGGCAGCGTCTCCCCGGCGGTGAACTACAGCTCAGCCTGCGTCGACGCCGACCGCGACTTCACCATGGTGGAAATGCTGTCGGACTACACCGGCAAATGCCCCGGCGGGCAGATCAGAAACCGCGCCACCATCGGCGCTCACAGCTTCACCGGAAACGTCGAATACCAGTGGTTCAAGAAACCGACGGGTGGTGAATGGACCGCCTGGGGTACGACGGGAACCGTCGAGTTTACCGGTGACCAGATGGAGCGTCGTTCGGCGGATCTGGTGTGGAACCCGGCGCAGAGCGAGACCGGTCACTGGAAGCTGACGATGAAGTACGGCGACAAGACCTACGAGACACCGGCGGTTCCCTACAGTGTCAAATGCGTCTGATTGACCTGATTAGGGGCGGGGCTTCCGGCTCGATCCGGAAGCCCCCGGCGATACGGCGGGCGCTGGCAGTGCGCGCCCTGGGCCGGATCGTCGCGGATGATTCGGAGTGAAGAGGGCTCTGGGAGGACGCCGGGGCCTACCTCGAGGTCGCGGCCATCATCGCCCGGCTCCGCGGTGGCTCGCCTCCTGACGTCCCGCATGCAGAGAATGATCGGGGTCGCTCCGTACGCTGACAAGACGTCGTCTCGGCAAGCGGGGGTCACAAGCGACCTCGCGGAGCCCCAAGCCGAGGGGCCCTGACCCATGGCGTCAGCCGGTCCGGTCAGCCTGAACGCTGCCCCATTCGGTAGCACCGGCGCTCGTCGTCCCGCGCGATCATCCCATCGTCGGTGGAGGCTGCACGGACGCGGTGTCCGTGCAGCCTGTTCGGCGGTTGGTCAGACCTCGCGGCGTCTGTCGATCGCGACCACTGCGATCGTCACGGCGGCCAGTGCCGCCCACACCGCCCACAGCAACAGGTGGGCGCCGGCGAGGGTGGCGGCGATGACCGCGATCAGGCTCGCGCTCGTGGCGGTCACGAGCGCTTTGACGGGTGTGCTCATTGTTTGACCTCCTTTGTGTCGGCGGGGGTGGCGTATGGCAGGGGGGCGGGTCCCGGAGTTGATACAGACATCTCCGGAACCCTTATCTCACCTATTGCAGCGCTGGCCCCGGTAGCCTGTCGCGACCGGCCGCCGCCCTGTTCATTACATGGGCATCACCAGGCGGCCTGCGGGGAATCGCCCTCGCCTGAGTGCTCACCGACCTTGATCGGCACCGACGTGGTGGAACCATCGACCAGATCGACCCGGAAGCTCCGCCAGCGGTTCACGTAGAGCAGGTAGCGTCCGGTTCCATCAACACTGAAAGGGAGGGTCCCGGACGAGGCCGGGGGCAACGTCAGCCGCGCGAGAACCCGCGGTTCCTCCCCACCATCGACGGGCACGCGCTCAATGTCATGACTGGCCGAATAGATCAGGGCACTGCCATCAGGGGTGTAGGCCACCGAATGCAGCAGTCGCGAGTCTTGGGCCGGTCTGACGAGGCGGGCGCCGGCCAGCAGGTCGGATCCCTGCCAGCCGAGATCGAGGACGCCGACGCCCCAACCCCAGACCACCATCGCGAGCCGTCGGCCGTCCGGGGCCCACGCCAGGCCGCTCACCGTGGAAGGCGTGCGCGTGATCCAGTCGCGGCGCTGTCCCGTGGCGACATCGACGACGGAGACCTTCGCTTCACCACCTATGACCACGGAGGCATAGGCGAGCCTGCTGCCGTCCGGGCTCAGGGCGACGGCGGAGCCGGGGTCTGACTTGTCGCTCTCGAATCCGGGAATGAGCATCGGATCACCCGGCTGGCCGTTCTCGGCGAGGCTGACCCGGAAGAACCGGATGGGAGAGTCCGGACCCGTCCATCCGGACAGCACAAAGGTGCGGTTGTCGGGCGCCGCGGCCACAAGCTGCCAGGAGGAGAGCACCCCCGGCGGCAGCGGGATGTCGGCCACAAACGCGCCCGTCTTGGCGTCGTGTACGGCAGGCCGTACCGGGGTGGAGATCGCCGTCTTGGACCCCTGCGGGAAGTAGAAGAGTGGGTGCCTCGCGGTGACGAAGAAACGCGGCGGACCGGACACCGGCAGGGGCGGAGAGGTCGCCATGGGCGTTGCCAGGGAGGTCGCGATGACAGGTGGGGGAATGATGGGCACGGTGTCTGACGGCTGCGCGCCTGTGCTGGGGGCCATGGACGGAAACACGCCGGACGTCGAGATGACAGGTGGCAGGACGACGGTCGCGGTGTCCGACGGCTGCGCGCCTGTACTGGGAGGCGGAGAGGATACGGACGTCGCCTCGGCCGCAGGGGACGCCCGGCGCTTGAGGGAGACCCGCTCGGCGGCATGATCGCTGTCGCAGGCGCCGACCAGCGCGAGCACGAGTAGGCCTGCCGTGGTGGCGCCTGCGCGTGAAACCATCTGTCGATCGTCTTGTCGATCCGGAGACGGCGTCAAGGTCCACGAATGGTGCGGAGAGAAGCGCGATTTCACCGGTTCCCGGGTCGCGGCGCGCTCAGGGCGGTGACCAGGGTGGCCGCGTCGTCGGCGAACTGGGCCGGGCTGTCCCCGGCCACGAATTCGAGCAGGGCGTAGCGGGCGCCGCCGTCCGACGCGACGTCAAGGTAGGCGGCCCAGTCCTCGATGCCGTCCGCCAGCGGCAGCCGTTCGCGGGTCGCGGTCCAGGTGAACACGTGAACGTGGTGCAACCAGGGGAGCACGTCCCGGAGGTCGCCGAGGTTCTCCGCGCGAGCCCGCTCGGGTGCGGGCTGCCACAGCGTGCGGATGGGAACGTCGCCCAGTTCGTCCAGCAGGCGCCGGGCCGACTCCCGTGTGTCCGTGAGGGTGTTGCGGTGGTATTCGAACGACA
This sequence comes from Planotetraspora sp. GP83, assembly GCF_041262585.1. NCBI lineage: Bacteria > Bacillati > Actinomycetota > Actinomycetes > Streptosporangiales > Streptosporangiaceae > Planotetraspora > Planotetraspora sp. GP83. The sequence continues at coordinate 15,285 of NZ_JBGCBZ010000021.1, forward strand.
CGGTCATCCCGGCGGCACCGGCCAGCTCGGCCACCCGGCGGGCGTCGGTGACGACCGCCTCCCAGTACGCCGGGTCGGCCTCGGCGCTGCCGATTCTTCCTGCCCACACCCGGATGGTGGGAGCGCCCAGCGCCGCCGCGGTCTCGACCACGGTCTCGGGCGCCAAGCCCTCGGCCGGCGAATGGCCGAGGCGGTAGTAGGAGCCGTAGCAGGCCACGGCCAAGCCCGCGTCGGCGGTCATCGCCGCGACACGGCGGGCGGCGTCCAGGTCGCCATGCGGGACGTGGATGTCGCCGCCCCACTCGATGGCGGCGAGCTCCGCCCGCGCGGCCAGCTCCACCACCGACTCGGCCGGTAGTTGCCGGAAGGTCACCGAGACCAGACCCGGCTGGATGGGCGCGGGCTCGCGATCAGTCGAGGCGTACGGCACGCCGACCAGCCTGGAGGCTGCCCACCGCCACGGTCAAGGCCGTAGGAGCTCCAACGCGCACGAGCCGATCAGGCGAGCCGGATCAGGCGCCGGTCGACCGCGGTCCGTACGGCCGCCGTACGGTTGTCCACTCCGAGCTTGTCGTAGATGTGGGCGAGGTGCGTTTTGACCGTGGCCTCGCTGATGAACAGCGCCCGGCTGATCTCCCGGTTGGATCGGCCGGCGGCGAGCAGCTCCAGGATCTCGATCTCCCGCTGGCTCGGCGCGAGCTGCGGCGCGCGGACCCGCTGTGTCAGCCGTGACGCGACGGGCGGGGAGAGAACGGTCTCACCGGCCGCGGCCGTCCGCAGCGCGTGGAACAGCTCGTCCGGTGGCGACTCCTTGAGGAGATAGCCCGCCGCCCCGGCCTCCACCGCCCGGAGGATGTCCGCGTCGGAGTCGTACGTGGTGAGCATGACCACCTTTGGCGGGTCGGGGAGGGCCAGGATCTGCCGGGTGGCCTCCAGCCCGTCGACGCCCGACCCCATCTGGATGTCCATCAGTACGAGGTCGGGCCGCAGCGTGTCGGCCAGCAGTACGGCCTCGGCGCCTTCTCGGGCCTCGCCGACCACCTCGAAGTCGCCCTGGGCCGCGAGCAGGGCGGCCAGGCCGGACCGGACGATCGGGTGGTCGTCGACCAGCAGTATGCGCAGCGGGCCCGTCTGCGGCGTCACCGCCGGCCTCCGGTCGCCGGTTCTCTCGTCCGCCGCCCGCCGGTCGACGACTCCCCGGGCCCCGGATCGCCAGGTTGCCGGTCGCCGGTTGACGACTCCCTGGGTTGCCGGCCGTCGGGCTGGCGGTCGCCGGGTTGCTCGTCGCCGGCCTGGCGATTGAGGGGCTGCCGGTCGTCGTCGGCCGGGTCGAGCACCGGCACGGACACGGCGATGACGGTTCCCTCGCCCGGTGCGCTCTCCACGGCGACGTTGCCGCCGAGCGCCGCCACCCGTTGCCGGATCGCAGGCAGCCCGAACCCCCGATCCGGGGCCACTCGCGGGGCCGCCGGGTCGAAGCCCACGCCGTCGTCGCAGACGTCCAGATTCACCACGTCGGGAAGGAAGGTCAGGGTCACCACCACCGTGGTCGCCCCCGCGTGCTGCACGACGTTGGCCAGGGCCCCCTGAACCACCCGCAGCAGCGCGATCTCGACGTCCACCCCCAGCGCGTACGGCTCGCCGACCGCCCGGAAGGTGACGGTCAGCCCAGGCCGCTCGGTGTCGGCGCAGAGCCGTTGGATCGCGCCCGCCAGCGTGTAGTCGTCCAGAGCGGGCGGGGCCAGGTCGCGGACGAACCGGCGTGCCTCTGCGAGGTTCTCCCTGGCCGCGGCGGCTGCCTGCCGTACATGCGCGCGGGCCTGTTCCGGGGCGGTGGCCCACTCCTGGTCGGCGGCGTTGAGCAGCATGTGCATGCTGGACAGGCCCTGGGCGAGCGTGTCGTGGATCTCGCGCGACAGGCGGATGCGTTCCTGCAGCACACCCGCCGCGCGCTCTGAGCCGGCGAGCGCCTCCTGGGTGCGCAGCAGGTCGTCGATGAGCGCCTGCCGTCTGGTGTTCTCCCGATGGAGCTGCCGGTTGTTGATCATGCTCATGACCGCGATGGCCACGGGTGCGAGCAACGGGCTGGGGTCCCACGTCTTGCGGGCGTGGATCTCACCCACCACGGCGGCCACCACGGCGAGGTAGGCCACCACCACGACGGCGGCGCGGATCGTCAGCACGCGGAGCGCGAGGAAGAACAGCGGGACCGCGCACCAGCTGAAGCTTGGCGTCGTCACGGTCAACGCCGTCCAGGTGACCACGACCGCCGCCAGCCAGACGTAGCGGGCGCGGCCGGGCCGCCGCCACACGAGCACGCCGCTCAGGTACACCAGGGCGAAGAGGATCGCGAACCCGACCCGCGGGATGGCCGACGCCACGATGCCGCACCACGCGAGGTACCGCACCAGGGAGGCGAGCCAGACCGTGAAGAAGCCCGCGTGCATCAGGCGGTCGAACCGTTCCTGCGCGGCGGAGGCGGGTCCACCAGCGTTCAGCCGTACGGCGAGGCCCGGTCCGGTTGCGCCCGCGGCGGTCGGAAGCGGTGCGGCGGGGCCCGGCGCGGCGTGGGACACGCTCATGCTGCTCATGCTCGCCAGGGTTTCACGAGAAGTCCACCTGCCGTCCCACCGAGCGGTCCGGGAGCCGATCACGGCGTCGGGCCGGCGCAACGGGCGCGGAACCGGGGCGTACGGCCCCGCCCGCCTGACCTCGTCAGCCGCCGGCTTCCGCCTCGCGGGCCACCCGCTCGAGCTGGCCCGACCGCTCGGGGCAGAGGTTACGCACCATGATCCGCAGTCGGTTGATGTGGTCCGTGACTTGAAAGGTTCCCACGGTGACCTCGAAGTCGTAGTCAGCGCTGTCGCAGAGGTCGCCGGACAGCTTCAGCCAGGTGGCCCAGTCCGAGTCCGTCACACGATGGCTGAAATCCTTCTCTATCTCTGTCCGCATCGCGGCCTCGTCGTAGGAGGGGCCGCAGGCGGTCACGATGAGGACCGCGCCAGCCATGTCAGGGACATTGGGAGGGACGTCGCCTTCCTTGGACGAGGCCGTCGGACCGCCGATGTCAGGCTTCGCGGCCCTGGGGCCCACCGATGTTGCTCGCGTCGTTGTCCTGGGATCGTTGAGCGGTTTTGCAGTGAACCTCCGGTTGTGCAGAAAGCCCTGGAGGTCTGCTGCAAACCGTCATGATCAATGGATATGCCAGCCTCAGGATATCCCGCGAGATGCCGGCCGGACGAAGCTTCAGGTCGCATCGGGGGAAGCGGCGAGCGCAGTGTCGCATTCCGAGGCACGCCCAGGGCGACATCGACAACTTCGCTCGTTTACGGCGAGGTTGGATGGAACCCAACAAAGACGGCCATGCGGTCACCGACGCCGCAGTAGCATCGGGCCCCATGCGACTCAGACGTGGCGTCGTCCCGGTCACCTCACTCATCTCCGGCATCGTCCTGGCCGCATGGGGGTTGCCCGGCCAGGCGGCCACGTCCCAAGCGACGCCGCGCAGCGCGCGCCTGCCGTCCGCGCAGGCCGGGACGCCGGGGCCGCACTTCGGCAACCCGAACGGCCATGCCGTCGTGCCGGTCGAGGCGCGAGCGGTCGACACGTCCCATCCGACGCGGGTCGTCGGCGATGGCACGCCGGCGAGTTGCACGTCGCAGGCCGTGGTGAAGGCGGTCGCGGCGGGCGGGATCATCACCTTCTCCTGCGGCCCGGCTCCCGTGACGATCACGATGCGGGCCACCGCGAAGGTGCGCAACGCCAGCGCCCGGGTCGTCCTCGACGGCGGCGGCAAGGTGACGCTCAGCGGCGGCGGCACACGGCGGATCCTCTACATGAACACCTGTGACAAGGCCCAGGGATGGACCACGTCGCACTGCGACGACCAGGCTCAGCCCCAGCTCACCGTGCAGAACCTCACGTTCGCCGACGGCAACGCCACCGGTCAGCGGGTGGACGGGGGAGGCGGCGGCGCCATCTTCGCGCGCGGCGGCCGGATCAAGGTGGTCAATTCACGGTTCATCCGGAACCGGTGCGACTCCACCGGCCCCGACCTGGGCGGAGCGGCCATCCGCGTGCTCGACCAGGCTCGCCGCCTGCCCGTGTACATCGTGAGCAGCACGTTCGGAGGAGCCGCCGGCCTGGGCGGCGTGTGCTCCAACGGTGGCGCGCTGAGCAGCATCGGGGTGTCCTGGGTGGTGCTCAACAGCGTCATGACGCACAACAAGGCGATCGGGCGGGGCGCCAACCCCGCACGCGGCGGAACGCCGGGCGGCGGCAGCGGCGGGGCCGTCTACACCGACGGCAACCGGTTCACCGTACGGATCGCCGGCTCGATCATCCAGGACAACTACGCCAAGGAGGGCGGCGGAGCCGTCTTCTTCGTCAGCAACGACCTCACCGGCACCCTGACGATCGACCACTCGACGCTGCGCCGCAACCGCAGCGCCGGATTCGAGACCCCGGGTTTCCCCGGCATCTTCTACCGTGGCGCCGGCAGACCAGCGGTGGTCTCCTCCACCCTCAAGTGATCGCCGGCTGAAAGTCCCCCGGTTCAAGCGGTCAGGAGCGTGACGAGCTCGTCGTAGATGGCGGGAGCGGCCACGATGAAGGCCTCGCCGTACAGGTCGGGCGGGATGCCGTCGGGGACGGGCAGCAGGCTGCCGCGCCTGCCTCCGGCCTCGGTGGCGATGAGCCCGGCCGCAGCGATGTCCCATGGGAACAGCGCCTCGGTGTGGGCGTCGAGGCGGCCGCAGGCGGTCCAGGCGATGTCCAGTGCGGGGGAGGACCCACGCATGATGTCCTGGCAGTGGGTGAGCAGCCGCCGTACGCGTTCGACCAGCGGCTCGACATCGGTCTTGTCGTGCGGGAAGCCCGTGCTGACGATTGACCGCTTGAGGCTCTCGGGAGCACCCACGCGGATCGGCGTGCCGTTGAGGAAGGCGCCTCGGCCCTTGACGGCGGTGAAGGTCTCGCCGAGGAACGGCGCGTGCACGACACCGGCACGCACGACGCCGTCCTCGGCGTAGGCGATGGACACGGAGACGTAGCGGTGCCCGCGCGCGTAATTGGCGGTCCCGTCGATCGGGTCGACGATCCACAACGGCCCGTCGAAACCGGCCGTGCTCCAGTCGGGCCCGGCGGTCTCCTCGGTCAGCAGGCGATGGCCGGGAAACGCGGTGGCCACGGCATCACGGATCAGGCCGTCAGCGGCAAGGTCCGCGATGGTGACGGGCTCGAAGCCGTCCTTGTAGTCCACGGGGATCCCATCGCCTGCCGCGTAGTCGCGGATCAGCTCACCGGCGCCCCGCGCGGCTCGAACCGCGACCTCGAGAACCCGGTCCACAATCACACGCGCTCCCCCGGGAGAAGGTCTGCTCACCCGATTCTGCCAGCAGGGGCTCGGCCCACTCCCCTCGGACCGGCGGCGGCCGGGCTCGTGCGGCCCCTGCTTGCCGTTCGGAACGCGCCTAGAAGCGGGTCCATACCGCCGGTGGCAAGCGCGGGGCGACAAGACGGTCATGCTGGCACACTGCGGTCATGAAATGCACGCAATGCGGCGGAGAAGACTTACAACCCGGCTTCATCGAGGACAGCGGTGAGGGCTCGAGGGGCTATGGCCGCTGGATTGAGGGTGCCCTCGAACGGGGTCTTTTCGGCCGCGCTAGACGTTTGGGCAAGCCGCGTTGGACCATTGACGCCTACCGCTGCACCCAGTGCTCCCACCTTGAACTGTTCGTCCGTCCCCCCGGATGACCGATCGCCCCGCACTCGCTTTACCCCTCGCCCTACGGCGTTGGCGACCCCGCATGCCTGTGATGGACCGTGGGCGCGAACGTTCGGGGTGCATGAACCGTCGGCCGGGCGGAGGACCTCCCCCTTGGTCCGGGCCACAGCGTCGAACCGGGCGCTGACACCTGGCGCCAGACCGCAGGCGACCGCCGGAGGAGGCCAAGCGGGCGACCACCCTCGCGGAGCTGGCCGAACTGGCGGCGCGAGCCGTACGGATCGAGGAGGAAGCCGTGCGGATCCTGGGGACAGTGTGACCGTCCCACGTAAGCACGTCATCGCCGCGCTGGTCGTCAAGGGCCCTGCGACTCATCCACCTGGACGGTCCTCGCCACCGGAAGATCCGCGGACCTGAGCTAGTGTGCGAACGGGCCGCGAAACGTTCGAGCGCTTCAGCGTGGCGGTCCGATTTGCGCAAGCTCCCGGTAGGGCTACCAGGCGGACGCGCCGCCGTCGACCGCGTAGTTGGCGCCTGTGATGTATGCCGCCCGGTCAGAAGCGAGGAAGGCCGCCAACTCGACGATCTCCTCGGGCTGACCGAAGCGCTTGAGGAGCGTCTTGCCGGTTACCGCGTCCCTGGCCGCCTGGTTGTCGCCGAGATCGCGGTCAATGACCGGGGTCAGGATGGGCCCGGGGCTGATCGCCACCGCACGGATCCCATGGCGCGCACCTTCAAGCGCGAGTTGCCGCGTCATACCGATGACGCCGGCCTTCGCCGCACTGTGCCCGACCATCGGGGGGACCTGACCGGCGATCATGCCGGCTACGGACGCGACGTTGATGATGACGCCGCCACCGCGCCGGACCAGGTGCGGCCATGCGAACTTCGATACGAAGAAGGGGATGTCGAGTTCGCCGGCTATGGTCACTCGCCAGTCCTCGATAGAGAAATCGGGCATCAGACCGAAGCGTTGTATGGCCGCGTTGTTGTAGACCACGTCGAGCCCGCCATAGGCGGCCACGGCGTCCTCAACGAGTTGCCGCACCTGTTCCGGGTCGGTGAGATCAACCGGCGCGATGCCCGTCATTTCACCGCCGGCGCGACGGACGAGTTCGAACGTCTCGTTGTTGGCATCAACCTGGAAGTCGCACCCGACGACCTTTGCGCCTTCTCGCGCAAAGGTCAGCGACGCGACGCGACCCAGACCTCCTGCGGTGCCGGTGATCAGCACTACCTTCCCGTCAAGCGTTCCCATGGAGCTCCTCCTGGTCCGTGGTTTGTCCGAGTAACGGCTGCGCGAGCCGGCTGGGATAGATGGCCTCTGTCGCGATCAGCTTGTGGGGCGGCCTGTTCAGCGGGCGCGCATCGGCGCGAGCGCCGTGCTCCATGCCACGACCTGATCCAACGTCGCGGTGAGCGACTCAAGCTGGAAATCGTTGGGTTTGAACACGCTGAAGTTCTCGAAGTCGGTGAAGAGCGACAGCGCCACCTGGCTCCGCACGTCGGCCATCTGGAGCTCGCCGGCGATCAGGCGCAAATGTTCCACGGCGCGAGTGCCGCCGACCGAGCCGTAGCTGACGAACCCGACAGCCTTGTTGTTCCACTCGGCGTACAGGAAGTCGATGGCGTTCTTCAGCGCGCCTGACGTCGAGTGGTTGTACTCAGGCGTCACCATGACGAACCCGTCGAACGAGGCGATCTTGTTAGCCCACGCCAGGGTGTGCGGCTGCGTGTACTGGCCCAACGACGGCGGCATCGCCTCATCAAGGTGCGGGAGCTTGTAGTCGAGCAAGTCGACGAGTTCGAACTCCGCGTCGGTCCGCTGCGCGGCTACCTGGTACACCCAGCGGGCGACGGCCTCCCCGTTGCGTCCGGGACGGGTGCTGCCAAGGATGATCGCGATTTTGGTCATCGGCGGACTCCACTTCCTTTGCGATGGATGCTTGCTTCGTCAAGAAAGGAACCTATTCGTGATTGCTTTGTGAAGCAAGTAGAATGTGGCCATGACCACAGCGGAGCCGTTGCAGCCACTGACTCCTGATGAGGACGCGCTGGTCCGTGCGCTGCCTCGCGTGATGTACGCGCTGCCCCGCGCGATCGACGCCGACATGGTGCGCGAACAGCAGTTGCCGCTCATTGAGTGGACGGCCCTGATGCGGTTGTCCGAGGCACCGCAGCGGCGGATGCGGATGGGCGAACTCGCGGTCGCCTGCGAACTCTCGCTGAGCGGGATGACCCGCATCGTCACCCGCCTGGAGGGTCAGGGCCTGATCGAACGGGTCAGGTGCGACGACGACGCCCGCGGGTGGAACGCCGTCCTCACCGACGCCGGCCTCGCCCGCCTGGAACGGGCATGGTTGAGCAACTTGGCGAGCGTGCGCCGGCACTTTCTTGACCACCTCGAAGGCGTCGATCTTGCCCGGCTCGCCCGTGCGATTCAGAACGTCGCGACCAACGACTGACGCGGGCGCTGAGCCGCCTCATGCTGCCGCCGCCTACCTTCCGCCCCGGAGTCGTCGCCTGATGTCCGCGTGCGGAACCCGGCACGCCGGGCTGTTGACCACCTGACCAGGCGCTGGAGGGGGAGGTCGCTCTTCTCCCACACGGTGCGGCCGCGGGGGACTCCGGGACGACGTACAGATCACGTCAATACTCCGCCTGACGGCGTATGGAACCCGTCAAGACCGGCGAAAGCCCCCGAATCGGGGACTTTGCTTTCCTTGTGGCCATCCGTCCCGGGTGGCTGAGGCATCGTCCGGAAATTTTGAGGAGTGGGGATGGCCGACGTCATCTTCGTCGCCCTGACGATCGTGATATTCGCGATCATGGGGCTCGTCGTCAAGGCGGTGGAGCGCCTGTGAGCGCTGTCAACGCCACTGGCCTGGTGGTCACCATCGGCCTAGTGATCTTCGTGGTCGCGGCCCTGCTGTTCCCGGAGCGGTTCTGATGTCATCTACCACCGCCGGGATCCTGTTCATCGGGGCCCTGCTTGTCGCTCTGGTGCTGACGCACCGGCCCGTGGGCGACTATATGTATCGCGTCTACACCAGCAAGAGGCACTTCGCCTCCGAGCGGGTGATCTACCGGCTCATCGGCGTCCAGCCGGACGCCGAGCAGCGGTGGAGCGTCTACGCCCGCGCCGTGCTGGCGTTCTCCGCCATATCGATCCTGTTCCTGTACGGCTTCCAGCGCCTGCAGGACAAGCTGTTCCTGTCGCTGGGCTTCCCCGCGGTGACCGACCACATCGCGTGGAACACCGCGGTCAGCTTCGTGACCAACACCAACTGGCAGGCCTATTCGGGTGAGTCCACGATGGGCCACCTGGTGCAGATGGCCGGCCTGGCGGTGCAGAACTTCGTGTCGGCCGCGGTCGGCATGGCGGTCGCGATCGCGCTGGTCCGCGGGTTCGCCCGCAGCAGGACCGACGAACTGGGCAACTTCTGGGTGGACCTGGTCCGCGGCACCGTCCGCATCCTGCTGCCCGTCGCCTTCGTCGGCGCCATCGTCCTCATGGCGGGTGGTCTGATCCAGAACCTCTCCGAGGCGCACACGGTCACTACGCTGGCCGGCGGACACCAGGCCATCACCGGCGGACCGGTCGCCAGCCAGGAGATCATCAAGGAGTTGGGCAACAACGGCGGCGGCTTCTACAACACCAACTCCGCCCACCCGTTCGAGAACGCCAACAGCTGGACGAACTGGTTCGAGATCTTCGTGCTCCTGGTCCTGCCGTTCGCGCTGCCGCGCACCTTCGGCCGCATCGTCGGCGACAGGCGGCAGGGCTACGCCATCGCCGCCGTCATGGGCATCCTGGCCTTCGCCAGCATCGCCGTACTGACCGGCCTGGAGATCGCGCACGGCGGCACGGTGCCGCAGGCGGTCGGCGCCGCGATGGAGGGCAAGGACGTCCGCTTCGGCGTGCCCAACTCCGGCACGTTCGCCGCCGCGACGACGCTCACCTCGACCGGAGCCGTCAACTCCTTCCACGACTCGTTCACCGCGCTCGGCGGCATGATCACGATGTTCAACATGATGCTGGGTGAGGTCGCGCCCGGCGGCGTGGGCTCCGGCCTGTACGGCATGCTCGTCCTCGCCGTGATCACCGTGTTCGTCGCCGGCCTGATGGTCGGCCGGACCCCCGAATACCTGGGCAAGAAGATCGGCGCCCGCGAGATCAAGCTCGCGTCGATGTACTTCCTGATCACCCCGACCCTGGTGCTCCTCGGCACGGCCCTCGCGATGGGCTCGGCCGAGCAGCGGGCGAGCATGCTGAACGGCGGGGCGCACGGCCTGTCCGAGGTGCTCTACGCCTTCACCAGCGCGTCCAACAACAACGGGTCGGCGTTCGCGGGCATCACCGTCAACACCCCGTGGTACGACACCGCGCTCGGCCTGTGCATGGCCTTCGGCCGGTTCCTGCCGATCATCTTCGTCCTCGGCCTGGCGGGCTCGCTGGCCAGGCAGTCGCCGGTCCCGGCGTCGGCCGGAACGCTGCCCACGCACCGGCCCCAGTTCGTCGGCATGGTCGTCGGCGTGACGATCATCCTCGTCGCGCTGACCTTCCTCCCCGCCCTGGCGCTCGGCCCGCTCGCAGAAGGAATCCACTGATGTCCACCCCCGTGCTCGAAGCGCCGGGCCGTACTCCCGCTCCTCAGAGGAACGGCCGGGTCGGCGGCGGTCTGCTCGACCCCAAGCAGCTCGTCAAGTCGCTCCCCGACGCGCTGCGCAAGCTCAACCCGGCGACGCTGTGGCGCAACCCGGTCATGTTCATCGTCGAGATCGGCGCCGTCTTCACCACCGTGCTGGCCGTCACCGATCCTTCGGTCTTCGCCTGGGCGATCGTCGTCTGGCTCTGGCTGACCGTCGTCTTCGCCAACCTGGCCGAGGCCGTGGCCGAGGGCCGCGGCAAGGCGCAGGCCGCCACGCTGCGCGCCGCCAAGCGCGACACCACGGCGCGCCGTCTCAAGGGCCGCGCCTCGCAGGAGTGGGACACCGTGGGCGCCCCCGAGCTCAAGCAGGGCGACTTCGTGGTCGTCGAGGCCGGGGAGATCATCCCGGGTGACGGCGACGTGGTCGAGGGCATCGCGTCCGTGGACGAGTCGGCCATCACCGGCGAGTCCGCGCCCGTGATCCGCGAGTCCGGCGGCGACCGCTCGGCGGTCACCGGCGGCACGAAGGTGCTCTCCGACAAGATCATCGTGCAGATCACGCAGAAGCCCGGCGAGAGCTTCATCGACCGGATGATCGCCCTCGTCGAGGGCGCCAACCGGCAGAAGACGCCGAACGAGATCGCGCTCAACATCCTGCTGGCCGCCCTCACGGTCATCTTCCTGATCGCGACCGCGACCATGCAGCCGCTGGCGATCTTCTCCAAGGCGCAGAACCCGGGCGTCCCCGACTCCCTGGCCCTCACGGGCGACGGCGTCACGGGCATCGTGCTCGTCTCGCTGCTGGTCTGCCTCATCCCCACGACGATTGGCGCGCTGCTGTCCGCGATCGGCATCGCGGGCATGGACCGGCTCGTCCAGCGGAACGTCCTCGCGATGAGCGGCCGCGCGGTGGAGGCGGCGGGCGACGTCAGCACGCTGCTGCTGGACAAGACCGGCACCATCACGCTGGGCAACCGGCAGGCGTCGGAGTTCGTCCCCGCGAATGGCGTCACCGCCGATGAGCTGGCCACGGCGGCGCAGCTCGCGAGCCTCGCGGACGAGACCCCCGAAGGCCGCTCGATCGTGGTCTACGCCAAGGAGGCGTACGGCCTGCGCGAGCGGCAGCCGGGCGAGCTCGCCCACGCCTCGTGGGTGCCCTTCACCGCCCAGACCCGCATGTCGGGTGTGGACGTGGACGGCCGCCTGGTCCGCAAGGGCGCGGCCACCGCTGTCATGAAGTGGGTCCGCGACAACGGCGGCCATCCCACCGACGAGGTCGGCCACATCGTCGACGCCATCTCCGGCAGCGGCGGCACCCCGCTGGTCGTCGGGGAGGTCGCCGACGGCAAGGCGCACGTCCTGGGCGTCATCCACCTCAAGGACGTCGTCAAGCAGGGCATGCGCGAGCGGTTCGACGAGATGCGCCGCATGGGCATCCGCACGGTCATGATCACGGGTGACAACCCGCTGACCGCGAGAGCCATCGCGGACGAGGCCGGGGTGGACGACTTCCTGGCGGAGGCGACCCCGGAGGACAAGCTCGCGCTGATCAAGAAGGAGCAGGAGGGCGGCCGGCTGGTCGCCATGACCGGCGACGGCACCAACGACGCGCCCGCGCTCGCGCAGGCCGACGTCGGCGTGGCCATGAACACCGGCACGTCGGCCGCCAAGGAGGCCGGCAACATGGTCGACCTCGACTCCAACCCGACCAAGCTCATCGAGATCGTCGAGATCGGCAAGCAGCTCCTCATCACGCGAGGCGCGCTGACGACCTTCTCGATCGCCAACGACATCGCCAAGTATTTCGCGATCATCCCGGCGATGTTCGCGGCGGTCTACCCGGGCCTGGACACGCTGAACGTCATGCGCCTGGCCAGCCCGCAGTCGGCGATCCTGTCGGCGGTCATCTTCAACGCCCTGGTGATCATCGCGTTGATCCCGCTCGCCCTGCGCGGCGTGCGGTACCGGCCCTCCAGCGCCTCGAAGCTGCTGTCCCGCAACCTCTACGTCTACGGCCTGGGCGGCATCGTCGCCCCGTTCGCCGGCATCAAGCTCATCGACCTGATCATCCAGTTCATTCCGGGGATGTCGTGATGGAACGCCTGCCAAGCTGGCTCCGGCAGCACCTCGCCGCGCTGCGCGCGCTGCTCGTGCTGACCGTGGTGACCGGCGTCATCTACCCGCTGGTGGCCACCGGCGTCGCCCAGGCCGTGTTCAACGGCAAGGCCAACGGCTCGATCGTCCAGAAGGACGGGAAGGACGTCGGCAGCTCCCTCGTCGGGCAGAGCTTCACCGACAAAGACGGCAACCCGATCAAGAAGTACTTCCAGAGCCGTCCCTCCGCGGCCGGCACCGGATACGACATGGAGTCGACCGCCGCGAGCAACCTCGGCCCGGAGGACGTCCTGGACGTCCTCCCGGTGCCCGGTGCCAAGGACGACGAGGGCAACCCCGACACCGGCAAGCAGAGCCTGCTCACCCAGGTCTGCGCGCGCAGCAGGGCCGTCGGCGAGCTGGAGGGCGTCAGCGGGGCCAGGCCGTACTGCACGGCCGACGGGGTCGGCGCGGTGCTGAAGGTCTTCCCGGCCGTCGGCGCGCCGACCAGGGCGGTCAGCGTCAACCAGGCCTGCCCGGCGGCGCCGTTCATCGCCGACTACCAGGGCGTGAAGGTCGAGTGCGGCAAGCCGGGTGAGGACTACTCGGCCGGCCGTACCGTCCCCGTCCGGGGCTCCTCGACCGCCGTGGTGCCCGCCGACGCGGTGACCGCCAGCGGCTCGGGCCTCGACCCACACATCTCGGTCGCCTACGCCGAGCTCCAGGCGCCGCGCGTGGCCAGGGAGCGCGGCCTCGACCTGGCAAAGGTCAAGGCGCTCATCGCGGAGCACACCACCGGCCGGGCGCTCGGATTCATGGGAGAGCCCGCCGTGAACGTGCTGGAGCTCAACCTGGCCCTGGACAAGGACCACTAGTGGGTGTGCCACGCGGGCGGTTGCGGGTCTACCTCGGGGCGGCTCCCGGGGTCGGCAAGACCTTCGCGATGCTCGGCGAGGGCCGCCGGGCGCTGGCGCGTGGCAGGGACGTGGTCGTGGGTCTCGTCGAGACCCACGGCCGCGCCCACACCGCCGAGCTGCTCGACGGCATGGAGGTCGTCCCCCGCAAGACCATGGTCCACCGGGGGACGACCTTCACCGAGCTCGACGTGGACGCCGTCATCGCCAGGGCCCCCAGGGTCGCGCTGGTCGACGAGCTGGCGCACACCAACGTGCCCGGCTCCCGCAACGTCAAGCGCTGGCAGGACATCGGGGACCTCCTCGACGCCGGCATCGACGTCATCTCCACGGTCAACATCCAGCACCTGGAGTCGGTCAACGACGTCGTCCAGGAGATCACTGGCATCCCGCAGCGGGAGACCGTGCCCGACGAGGTCGTACGGCGGGCCGACCAGGTCGAGCTGGTCGACATGGCCCCGGAAGCGCTCCGCCGCAGGATGGCCCACGGCAACGTTTACACGCCCGAGAAGATCGACGCGGCGCTGTCGAACTACTTCCGGGTCGGCAATCTCACCGCGCTGCGCGAGCTCGCCCTGCTGTGGGTCGCCGGGAAGGTCGACGACCAGCTCGACCGCTACCGGGCCGAGCACGGGATCGCCACGACCTGGGAGGCGCGCGAGCGCGTCGTGGTCGCGCTGACCGGCGGCCCCGAGGGCGACACGCTGGTACGGCGGGCCGCCCGGATCGCCGCCAGGACCAAGGGCGCCGACCTGCTGGCCGTCCACGTCACCCGGGCCGACGGCCTGACGGGGGACAATCCCGCCAACCTGGCCCGCCAGCGCACTCTGGTGGAGAGCCTGGGCGGCACCTACCACCAGGTCGTGGGCGAGGACGTCGCCCGCGCCCTGCTCGATTTCGCCGGTGGCGTCAACGCCACCCAGCTGGTGCTCGGCGCCTCCCGCCGGGGGAGGCTCGCGCAGATCCTCTCCCGGGGAGTGGGCGTCACCACGACGGCCCTGTCCGGCTCGATCGACGTCCACATGATCACCCACGCCGAGGCGCAGAGGGGGCGCGGCCGTCCCTCACGGGCGCGGGCCGCGCTGACCCGCGGGCGGAGGGCGACCGGGTGGGCCGTGGCCGTCGCCGGAGTCCCCGCGCTCACGGCCGCGCTGATCCCGTTCCGGGACATGCTGACGCTGCCCAGCCAGATCCTGCTCTTCCTCCTCATGGTCGTCGGCGTCGCGCTCATCGGCGGCATGTGGCCGGCCATCACCGCGGCCGTCGGCGGGTCCCTCCTGCTGAACTACTACTTCACGCCGCCCATCCACACGCTGACGATCTCCGACCCGGAGAACCTCTTCGCCCTCGTCGTGTTCATCCTGGTCGCCGCGGCGGTCAGCGCGATCGTCGACGTGGCGGCCCGCCGTACGAGAGAGGCCTCCCGCGCGGGCACGGACGCCGAGGTGCTGTCCACGCTCGCCGGACACGTCCTGCGCGGCGAGGCCGCGCTGCCGTCCCTGCTGGCCCGGCTCAGGGAGACCTTCGGCCTCGCGTCGGTCACCCTGCTGGAGCGGGCCGGGGAGCCCGGCCCCGACGACCAGTCGGAGCCCGAGGCGTGGCGGATCGTCGGCACCTCGGGCGGACCGCCGTCCACCTGCCCCGGCGCCGCCGATACCGACGTGGTGATCGACGACGACCTCGTCCTCGCCGCGCGGGGGCGGCTGCTCGACGCCTCCGACCGCAGGGTGCTGGAGGCGTTCGCCGCCGAGGCGGCCGTGGCCCTGCGGCACGAACGGCTCGCCGAGGAGGCGCAGCAGGCAAGGCCGCTGGCCGCCGCGGACAAGATGCGCACCGCGCTCCTCGCCGCCGTCAGCCACGACCTCCGCACGCCCCTGGCGT
This sequence comes from Planotetraspora sp. GP83, assembly GCF_041262585.1. Taxonomy (NCBI): domain Bacteria; kingdom Bacillati; phylum Actinomycetota; class Actinomycetes; order Streptosporangiales; family Streptosporangiaceae; genus Planotetraspora; species Planotetraspora sp. GP83. Next base: position 30,554 of record NZ_JBGCBZ010000021.1, read on the forward strand.
CGGCCAAGGCGGCGGTCGAGAGCCTGCGCAGCGCCGACGTCGTGTGGTCGGACGAGGATCGCGAGGAGCTCCTCGCCACCGCCGACGAATCGCTCACCAGGCTCGATCGCCTCGTCGCCAACCTGCTCGACATGAGCCGCCTCCAGGCCGGAGTGCTCGGCCTGTCCCTCCAGCCCGTGGCGCTGGACGAGGTCGTGCCCCGGGCGATCGACGACCTCGGCCCGCTCAGCGGCGGCGTCCGCGCCGACAGCCCGGCCGAGCTGCCGGAGGTCGTGGCCGACCCCGCCCTGCTCGAACGGGTCCTGGTCAACCTGATGTCCAACGCCGTCCGCTACAACCCGCCGGGCGAGAAGGTGCTGATCACCGCCAGCTCGCACGGCGACCAGGTCGAGGTCCGCGTCGTCGACCGGGGGCCCGGCATCCCGCGTGAGGCCCACGACCGGGTCTTCATGCCATTCCAGCGCCTCGGCGACCGCGACAACCACACCGGAGTGGGCCTCGGCCTCGCGCTGTCCCGGGGGCTCGCGGAGGCGATGGGCGGCACGCTGACGCCCGACGACACCCCCGGAGGAGGTCTCACCATGATCCTGACACTTCCCATCTCGTCGCGCGCCCAGGCCGTACAGGCGGCGTCATGACGCGCATCCTCGTGGTGGACGACGAACCGCAGATCCTGCGCGCGCTCCGGATCAACCTCGTGGCCCGCCACTACGAGGTCGCGGTGGCCGCCGACGGCGGCGCGGCGCTGCGTCAGGCGGCCGACTGGCAGCCCGATCTGATCATGCTCGACCTCGGCCTGCCCGACATCGACGGGGTGGACGTCATCTACGGGGTACGCGGCTGGAGCTCGATTCCGATCATCGTGCTGTCAGGGCGGGCGAGCAACCAGGACAAGATCGACGCCCTGGACGCCGGGGCCGACGACTACGTCACCAAGCCGTTCGGCATCGACGAGCTGCTCGCCCGGGTCCGGGCGGTCACCCGCCGCGCCGCCGTCCAGGACACGGAGCTCGCGCAGGTGCAGGTCGGCGAGCACGTCGTGGACCTGAGCCGGAAGACGGTCTCCAGCGGGGTACGGCTGACGCCCACCGAGTGGCACATCCTGGAGATCCTGCTCCGCAACCCCGGCAAGCTCGTCAGCCAACGGCAGCTCCTGAGGGAGGTGTGGGGCGCCAAGTTCGTCAAGGAGACCCACTACCTCCGGCAGTACATGGTCCAGCTCCGCCGCAAGCTCGAAACCGACCCGGCCCACCCGGCGCATCTGATCACAGAGCCGGGAATGGGCTACCGCTTCATGCCGTGAATCCCTCCCTTGAACGGCGCCGCCACCGGGGAGTCAGGAAGGCGTAGGGATATCGATCCCCGCCGTCAAGGATGCGTCAGAGAGTGCCGGGACAGGCCCACTCTGGGATGACGATTAGGACATATCCCCTTACAGGAGGACGTGATGTCCGCAGTGCTCACCTCCGTCTCGGCCCCCGCGGCGAAGGAGCCTCCCGATAGCGACGACAGGCACCGGCTGAGCGTGATCGGCGGCCTGGCCGCCCTGTCGCTCGACGCGATGGCGTCCGTGGCGTACGGTCCCGAGGCGATCGTGATCGTGCTGGCCCTCGCGGGAGGCGCCGGGCTCGGGTTCACCATCCCGGTCACGCTCACCATCGCCGGACTGCTGGCCGTCCTGACGTTCTCCTACCGCCAGGTCATCGCCGCCTTCCCCGAGGGCGGCGGCGCGTACGGCGTGGCCAAGACGCACCTCGGCCGCCAGGCCGGTCTCGTCGCCGGCGCGAGCCTGATCGTCGACTACGTGCTCAACGTGGCGGTGTCGGTGGCCGCCGGAGTCGCCGCGCTGACCTCGGCCTTCCCCGGGCTCCTGCCGTACACGGTCTGGCTCTGCCTGGCCGTGCTGGCCGCGGTCACGGCGATCAACCTGAAGGGCATCGCGCACAGCGCCCGCGCGTTCATCGCGCCCACCGTCATCTACGTCGGCGCGATCCTCCTGGTGATCGTGGCGGGCCTGTTCAGAGGGGCCCCCGCGACCGCCGTCCAGCACGCGGCGCACGCGGAGAGCCTGCACACCGTCGGCCTCCTGCTGCTGCTCAAGGCGTTCGCCAACGGCTGCGCCTCGCTCACCGGCGTCGAGGCCATCGCCAACGCCGTTCCCTCGTTCAGGAAGCCCCGCGTCAGGCGGGCGCAGCGCGCCGAGGTGGCCCTCGGCCTGCTGCTCGGCGTCATGCTGATCGGAATCGCGGCGCTGATCGAGAAGTTCGCCATCGCGCCGGTCGGCGGGGTCACCGTGCTCGCCCAGGTCACCCAGGCGTCGCTCGGCGGCGGCCCGCTGTTCTACCTCGTGCAGTTCTCCACCGTGGTGCTGCTCGCGCTCGCCGCCAACACGTCCTTCGGCGGCCTGCCGGTCCTCGCCCAGTTGCTGGCGAGCGACAACAACCTGCCGCACTTCTTCGCGCTGCGCGCCGACCGGCACGTCCACCGGTACGGCATCGCCTTCCTGGCCATCACCTCGGGCCTCCTTCTGGTGATCTCCCGGGGCGACATGAACCTGCTGGTGCCGCTCTTCGCCATCGGCGTGTTCGTCGGCTTCACGCTCTCCCAGGCCGGGATGGTCAAACACTGGGTCCGGGCCCGGCCGGACGGCTGGCGGTGGCGGGCGGCCCTCAACGGGTTCGGCGCGCTGCTGACCTTCGTCGCGGCCGTCGTGGTGACCGTGTCGAAGTTCGCCGAGGGCGGCTGGCTGATCGTGGTCGCGCTGCCGTTGATGGTGCTGGCGATGCGGTGGGTCCACACGTCGTACGCCCGGATCGGCGAGCGGCTGGAGCTCGGCAGGACCCCCGTCCCGCCCCGGCCGCGCCGCTCGCTCGTGGTGGTTCCCGTCAACGCGGTGAACCGGCTGACGCGCGACGCTCTCGCCGCCGCGCTGTCGCTCGGTGACCGGGTCGTGGCCGTCAACGTCGCCGACCCTCAGGACGCCCCGGAGGCCCGCCGGTTGGTCGAGGACTGGGAGCGCTGGCACCCCGACGTCGAGCTCGTGCAGCTCTTCGACGACCACCGCCGCCTGGACGAGCCGCTGGTCGACTACCTCAACGGCGTGCCCGAGCCGCACGTCTTCGTGCTCATCGCCGAGGTCGAGCCGGAGCACGCCTGGCAGCGGATGCTGCAGAACCAGCGCGGCGCCGTCCTCGCCAGGGCGCTGCGCCGCCGTACAAACACCGTCGTCTGCCGCATGCGCTTCCGCGTCGGAGCTCCCACGGCGGGTGCGGCATGAGCCTCCGGCCCACCGGGGAGTGGTTCACGCATCCCCCGGAAGGGGACGTCTTCGAGCCCCTGCTCGATCGCGTCGCCGCGGGCGGCAGGTCGGTCGCGAGGCTGGCGCGGGCGGGCCGCGACGCGTGGATCGCCCGCCGAGCGGTGGCGGGCCTGGACCGGGAATGGCGGTCGCGTGCGGACATCACCCGGTGAAGGCGCCGCGCCACTGGAACTCCTGATCCCCGGCGGTTTCGCGGTGGTCGTCCTGGCGTGCGCGGCCGTCGGGGCGCTTTTCCCGGCCGCGCACACAGCGGCGCGTGTGACCGCGATGGCGGTCGTCACCGGGGTGTTCGGGGCACGGGCGCGGAACCTCGTCGCGACCCTCGTCACGGCCGTCATGGCGGCGGCCTTCGCGACCGGCTTCCTGGTCAATACGACGGGGGAGCTGACGTTCGGGGGACCGGACGCCGCCCGGCTGGTCGTGTTCCTCGCCGCCGGACTCCTGGGCGCCGCCTACGGAAGGCTCCGCGACCTGGGCCGCCTGCGCCGTCGCACCCGCCGCCTGATGCGCACGCGCACCCATCCCCGCCGCGCACCAGTGCTCGCCCGCCGGCTGCACCTCACCGCTGGAACGGCGCCGTTCGCCCCTCCGGAAGCGGCACAGCCCGGCCGAGGACCGACCTCGCGCTGCCCGGGCAACGGTGACTACTCGTAACCTCCAGGCATGAAAAAGCCCCGTCAATCCCGGAGGGCGACGGGGAGCAATGCCTTGGTTATACCGCGTCAGCCGGGACCCCGCCAACCTGAATGGCAATGCTGGGGCATGGTTGAGCAACCATTCCATCCCGGCCAATCACAACGAGTAAGCGCTGATATTCGTTACGTTATGTACGCTTTAGTGTTGATTTGTCCGGTGCGGTACGGGGCGGCCTCGCCGCGGCGGCCCGCGTCTCGTACTTTGGGTCGATCCGGGAGCGTCTCCGGCTCTTTACCATGATGGGATGCTCGGCCTTCTCCGCTCCGTATGGTTTGAGCCCCGTCCTCCTCATCCACCCTTGCGGGTGTGGCGGGACTGGGCACTCGTGGGGGTGCTCGTGCCGATCACGGTGCTGGAAGGCATTGGGCGGCCGGGTCTTTCGTGGCGGGCCGTCTCGGTGATCGTCGTCGCCGGGCTGGTGCCCACGTTGCTGTGGCGCCGGACGAGGCCGCTGCCGATGGTCGCGATCACCTCCGCCGTCACCGAGGTGGTCCTCCTGCTGACGGGTGGGGCCGCTCCGGTGATGTACACGATGGTGTACCTGCTGCTTCTGCCGTACGCGTTGTTCCGCTGGGGGGCCGGACGCGAGATCGTCATCGGCTTGGCGATCATGCTCGCCAAGATCTGCCTCTCGGCAGTCCTTCACTACACCGGTTTCGCCGACACGGCCGGCGGGTGCGCCATTCTGTTCGGGACCGTTGCGCTGGGCGGGGCGTTCCGCTACCGGGCCAAGGCGAGGACGCGCGAGCTCGATCAGATCAAGCTGCTCGAACGTGAACAGCTGGCCCGCGACCTGCACGACACCGTCGCCCATCATGTCTCGGCGATGGCCATCCGCGCCCAGGCAGGCCTCGCCACAGCGGCCTCGCGGCCGGAGGCCGCGGCCGAGGCGCTCCGCGTCATCGAGGCGGAGGCGTCGCGCGCCCTCGCCGAAATGCGCGTAATGGTCCGGGTTCTCCGCCGGACCCAGCCGGTGGACCTGACGCCCGGCCGGCGCATCACCGACCTGGAGCGGCTCGCCAGCCGATCCCGCCTCGGCCCCTCGGTCGACGTGGAGATCCGCGGCGACCTCGACGACATTCCTCCGTCGGTCGGGGCTGCGATCTACCGCATCGCCCAGGAGTCGGTCACCAACGCCCGGCGGCATGCCCGTCACGCCACCCGAATCGAGATCCGGGTCGCCGCCGACGACACGTCGGTGCGCCTGTGCGTGAGCGACGACGGCGACACCGGCCCCGGGCGTACGGCCGCGTCGCCCGGATATGGGCTCATCGGCATGATGGAGCGCGCCGACCTGCTCGGCGGCACCTTCCAGGCCGGTCCGAATCCAGAGCGAGGCTGGACCGTGACCGCCATGCTGCCTCGGACCGGGTCGGCGGCATGAGCATCCGCGTGATCGTCGCCGACGACCAGGAGATCGTCCGCACCGGGCTGGCAATGATCCTCGACGCCCAGCCGGGCATCGACGTCATCGGCGAGGCCGCCGACGGGGCGCGAGCCGTCGAGCTCGCGCGGCGCCTACGCCCCGACGTGTGCCTGTTCGACATTCGCATGCCAGTCCTCGACGGCATCGAAGCCACCCGCTCCCTCGCCGGACCGGCCGTCGAGGACCCCCTCGCCGTCGTCGTCATCACCACGTTCGACCTCGACGACTACGTCTACGCCGCTCTCAGGGCGGGCGCCCGGGGGTTCCTCCTCAAGGACGCCGGTCCGGTCCTGCTGGCCCAGGCCGTCCACGCCGCCGCCAGTGGCGACGCGCTCATCGCCCCGAGCGTCACCGCGCGCCTACTCAAGGCCTTTGCCGACGCGGGGCCCGCCTCACCTCCGGCGCACCCCATCGAGGCGCTCACGGACCGGGAGGAACAGATCCTCGCCGCCGTGGCGCGCGGGCGGACCAACAGCGAGATCGCCCGCGAGCTGTACATCTCTCTCAGCACCGTCAAGACCCACATCGCCAGCCTGATGGCCAAGCTCGGCGCCCGGAACCGCGTCGAGATCGCGATGTGGGCCTACGAGACAAAGCGCGTCAGGAACTGACCCCACTCCCGAGGGCGGCCCCCGAAGAAGCGCGGCGTGGGCGAGGCGGCCGCTTCCGGATGACCCACTCGGCCACGGCCAGGTTGATCACCCAGCCGGCGGCCATGAGCAGGGCTCTGGTGAGCTCTTCCGGCTTGCCGAGGAACAGGATCCAGGGCAGGTGGGTGAACACCTGCGTGCCGGCGCCCAGGCCGATCGCGTAGCCGCGTGTCATCCACGCGCCGTGCCGGGCGATGTCCCGCCGCCGGATCGCGGCGAGGCCCAAAACGATGGACAGGACCATGGCCGAGCCGAACACCAGCCGGAAGCCGGAGACGAGTTCGCCGTCACCGGGAGGACGGGGATAGAACAGGGTCATCCACAGACCCGAAAGCGCCACGGCCAGTCCACAGGGGACCAGGATCCGCCCGGCCGCGCGGTGCCAGCCGGGCCTCCGGCGGCGGAGGCCGGAAGCGAACTGGAAGGCCCCCAGGACGCTGTACAGGGTGGCGCTGAGGATGTGCACCACCACGGGCAGGGGCATCGCGAAGAACCGCGCGTTCTCCGCCGTGACCTCCGCGCCGCCGGCCAGCTCGGTCAGGCGCGCGGCCCCGGCGACCACCGGAACGGCGCTGAGCGCGATCAATCCGGCGGGCACGAGCCACCCGGCCCTGGCGGAGGCACCAGTGTTGTTCCGGTCGTCCGTCCGCCGGCCGCTCCGGGGCCGAGGGCGCCCCGCCTTGCTCTCGTCTGTCATGGCTCGATCGTGACGACTGAGGCGGTGGCGGCTCATCGGCGGAACGGCCCGAGTTGACCCGGCCGATCATCCACGAATCAGGCGTACTTTCGGCCGGTGAGCCTCGCCAGTTCCCCCCGTCGGCTAGAGACCGACGTCGCGGCTCATCAGGTCTTCGGGGGCCTCGCGGCGGATCACGAGGCGGGCCTCGCCCTGGCTGACGGCCACGACGGGCGGCCGGCCGGTCAGGTTGTAGGTGGAGGCCATCGAGTGGTGGTAGGCGCCGGTCGCCGCCACCGCGACCAGGTCGCCCGGGCGGATGTCCGCCGGGAGCGGCACGCCGTCCGCGATGGTGTCCCCGGCCTCGCAGTGGTGGCCGACCACGGTCACCTCGCGCATGCCGGCGGAGGAACGGCGGCCGACCATCCGGACCGAGTAGCGCGCGCCGTACAGGGAGGGCCGGGGGTTGTCGCTCATCCCGCCGTCGACGGCGACGAAGGTCTGGGCGGCTCCGCGCTTGACCGCGATGACCCGGTAGATCGTGAGCCCGGCGGGCCCGCTGATCGCCCGTCCCGGCTCCACCGTCAGCCGCGGCGCCGGGAGGCCGAGTCCAGCGCAGCGCTCCTCGACCACGGCCGTGACCGACGCGGCGAACCGGCCCAGGTCCAGCCCGGTCTCCGACTCCAGGTAGGCGATGCCGTGGCCGCCGCCGAGGTCCAGCTCCGGCAGGACGACGCCGTAGGTGTCCCGGATGCGGGCGAGCTGCTCCACCAGGACGCGGGCCGCCCGCTCGTACGGCTCGGCCGTACAGATCTGGGATCCGAGGTGGCAGTGCAGCCCGGCGAGCTCCAGACGGGGCTGCGCGAGCACCCGGGCCACGGCGTCCCCGGCGCCGCCCGCCGCGATGGACAGCCCGAACTTCTGGTGCTCGCCGCCGGTGCGGATCGCCGCATGGGCTCCCGCCTCGATGTCGGGGATGACCCTGACCAGCACCTTCTGCCGCCGCCCGAGGGGGACGAGCCCGGCCAGGCGGTTGATCTCGGCGATGTTGTCCACCACGACGCGCCCGACGCCCTCGTCTACCGCCATCCGGAGCTCCTCCGGGGTCTTGGCGTTGCCGTGGAAGACGATCCGCTCGGCGGGGAACCCGGCCGAACGCGCCACAGTCAGCTCTCCGGCCGAGCACACGTCCAGGCCGAGGCCCTCGGACCGCATCCAGCTCGCCATAGCGCGGCACAGGAAGGCCTTGGCCGCGTAAGTGATCTCCGCGCCGGGCAGCGCCGCCTTGTAGGCACGGCACCGCAGGCGGACGTCGGTCTCGTCGAGGACGTACGCCGGGGTGCCGAACCGGGCTGCGATCTCCGTCAGCGGCACACCGCCGACCGTGGCTCCGCCGTCGGCGGTGAACCGCGTCGTCCCGGACCACGGCCCGTGGGCCGGGCCTTGAGTGAGGCCTTGAGTGAGGTCTTGAGTGGTGTCTTGAGTGGTGTCTTGAGTGAGGTCCTGAGCGAGAGCGCACATTACGCGACCCGGGCGGAGTAGCGGGGACGGGCCGGCATCGTGCCCGCGGGGTCCACCACGATGCCGATGACGTCGAGATCGCGGAGCATCTGCCGCAGAGCGGGCTCGCTGAGCCGCACCCAGCGCTGGCCGGCGCCGAGCACCTTGGCCAGCCGCATCGGTGACGAGAAGGCCACCGCGGTCCTCTTGCCCGACGCGGTCCGGAACAGGCGCACGGACATCGCGAACGCGCCCTCGTGGACCGGCACGAATAGCGGGACTTCTGTCATTGGTTCCTCCAGGAACAACTCGGACAATGAGGAGGCTAGGTCGCAGATCGCCGCAACTTTCCGGTCATGACGCTTTCCTAACGCGCACACCCGCGGATCTGACAGAAGATTGACGTGGCGACCTCGGATCCGCCACGCGTACGGCACGTGGCACGATTGGCGAAACGGTGCGATCTTTTGCGGTGATGTGTGAGTGAGTGGCCTCTCGGACCAGGTGCGGGCAGCGATCGCGAACAACGTCCGGCACGCGCGCCGCACGAGGGGGCTGAGCATCCGCGATCTCGCTGACCGGTCCGGGTTCAGCAAGGCGATGCTGTCCCAGCTCGAACGCGGCCTGGCCAACCCGACGGTGGAGGTGCTGTCGGGCATCGCCGAATCGCTGGAGCTGTCATTCGCCGACATCACGCGGACTCCGCTGTACGAACCCCAGGTGATGCGGCGCGCGCCGGGCGACGAAGTGGGCGCGGCGTCGGCGCGCACGCTGCTCAGCTCGCTCGACCGCCGCCGCTTCGAGGTCTACGAGTCCTCGCTTCCGGCCGAGCACACCCACGAGAGCGCGCCGCACGGGCGCGGCTCGGAGGAGTTCGCCTACGTGCTGTCCGGCGCGGTGACCCTGGAGATCGCCACCTGGACGGTCCGGCTGCGCGCCGGGGACGCGGTCCGGTTCTCCGCCGAGGCCGAGCACAGCTACCGGACCGCCACACGGCCGGCCAGGCTGCTGACCCTGGTCTCGATGCCGACCGACTGAACACCCCCCAAAAAAACGCAGATCAGGCGGGCGGCCTGCGGAGTAGCACCATGCCGCGGTAGCTCGGCGAGCCGTACCACGCGAGGCGGTCCAGGGTCGCGGCCGGCAGCGGCAGGTCGAGGGCGTCGGCGTAGGTCTCACCCAGGTCCGCGTCGGTCCAGGGGTCGTTGGCGTAGAACACGTCGCCGTCGAAACCGTGGACGGTGATCCAGTGCGGACAGCTCTCGGCGTGCATGCCGAGCTGCTCGATCAGCACGAGCGCGATCGCCCCGCCGTCGAGCGCCTCGCGCAGTCTCCCGAGGTCGTACGCCGTGGTCTCGACGGCGATGCCCCGACCGGCCAGCTCGGCCCGGAACCCCGACTGGATGAACGCCCGGAGGTCGCGCTCCTCGTCCGTACGGCACAGCTCCAGCAGGATCGGCTCCTCGGTGGACAGCAGCACCTCCGGGACCGCCCCCCGACCGGCGGCGGCCAGCGCCAGGCCGAGGGGTTCGCATCCGCCCACGGTGGTCGCCTCCCGCCACAGGCGCATCTCCTCCGCGCGGTCCGGCTCGTCGCGCAGTCCGAGCCCGCACAACCCCATCTGCAGGGCGGCGGGGCCGCAGGTGAAGTCGGTCGTCTGCCGCATGTACGGCACGGCCCTGGCGGGCGGGTGGCCCCGCCAGCGCACGTGGGCGAATCCGGTGTCACGTGGATCGGCGGTCACGGGAGCCGCCCAGGCCGGAACCGGTAGCTCCCGATAGCCCCGGTCGAGCGACCGCCGCCAGGCGGCGTCCCTCTCGGGGAACCACCGCTTCACCGCGACCGCGCCCTCCCGGAAGGCCCGCTCCTCGACGGCGGCCACGAGCGCGTCGCCCACGCCCTCGTCCGGGGCCCACACATCGACGATCTTGCGATACGCGGTCATGGGCCGGTGGACCTCGAAGGCCGCGCCGGCCAGCGCCCCGTCCCTCCTGGCGGTCACGAGCGTGCGGACCTGGGCGCCGCCCGCGAGCCGCCAGCGGCGCAGCAGATCCTCGGGCAGCTCCCCGGCTCCGGCGGCGACCTGTCCCACGTCGCCGATCACGGGCAGCATGTCGATCTGGAGTTCTGGCATGGTGGTCCGAAACCTCGCTTAGTGGGCCGCCGGGATCGAGGCGAGCAGCCGCCGGGTGTATTCGTGTGCCGGTGAGCCCAGCACGGAGGTGACCGGCCCGGCCTCCACCACGCGGCCGTGCCGCATGACGTAGACCCGGTCGGCGATCTGCCGGGCGACCGCCAGGTCGTGGGTGATGAACAGCAGGGTCAGCCCGAGCTCGCGGCGCAGCTCCGCCAGGAGGTTCAGCACCTGGGCCTGGACCGACACGTCGAGGGCGGACACCGGCTCGTCGCACACGAGCACACCGGCGCGCGGAGCGAGGGCGCGGGCGATGGCGACCCGCTGGCGCTCGCCCCCGGACAGGGCCTTCGGCCTGCGCCGGGCGTAGGCCGCCGGCAGCCCGACGAGTTCGAGCAGCTCGCCCACCTCGGACTTCGGGCGCCCGGCCGCGGCGAGCGCCTCGGCCAGCGACGTCCCGACGCTGAGCCCAGGATTGAGCGCGGAGTACGGGTCCTGGAACACCATCTGCACCCGCCTGGGCCCGGCGGCGGAGTCGTGGAAGACGACCCGCCCGGTGTCCGGCCGTTCCAGCCCGGCGACGCACCGCGCCAGCGTGGTCTTGCCGGAGCCCGATTCCCCGACCACCGCGACCGACTCGCCGGCCAGGAGCTCCAGGTCCACGCCGGCCAGCGCCGGCGCGGCCGCGCCGTGATACCGCTTGGCCAGCCCCTCGACCGTGAGCAGCGGCGTGGCCTCCGAAGGCGGCGCGGCTTCCGCGCCGGCGTGGTCTTCATCCGCGACCGGCCGCGCCGCCGTCTCCGGGCGGACGCAGGCCGTCCGATGTCCGGCCGACACCTCGGCCAGCGCCGGCTCCGCCGTACGGCACGCTTCCACGGCGAACTCGCACCGCGCGGCGAAGGCGCAGGCGGCGCCGACGGAGAACGGCTGGGGCACTGAGCCGGGAATGGTCGGCAGCACCGGAAGCCGGCGCGTGAGCGGGGGGTCGCAGGCGGCCAGACGTGCCGTGTAGGGGTGGGCGGGCGCGTGGAGCACGTCGGCGGTGGCGCCCTCCTCGACCAGCCTTCCGGCGTACATGACCATGATCCGATCCGCCCTGCTCTGGGCCAGCCGCAGGTCATGGGTGATGAGGATCAACCCCATGCCGCGGCCGCGCTGGAGGTCGGCGATCAGCTCCAGGACCTCGTGCTGGGTGGTGACGTCGAGTGCCGTCGTCGGCTCGTCGGCGATCAGCAGGCCGGGATCGGCGGCCAGGGCGGCGGCGATCGCGGCCCTCTGGCGCATGCCGCCGGACAGCTGGAAGGGATACTTCCCGGCGACGTCGGCGGGCAGCCCGACCTCGGCCAGGAGCGCCGTGACCCGGCCGGTCCGCCGGCGTGCGGTGACCGCCCACCCGATCTGCTCGCCGATCCGGTGGACCGGAGAGAGCGAGGTGAAGGGGTCCTGCGGGAGCAGCGCCATCCCGGATCCCCGCACGCCCCGCCAGGACGACTTCGGGCCGCCCAGGTCGAGCCGCGTGCCGCCGATCTCCAGCCGGCCGGAGGCCCGCACCCCGTCCGGCAGCAGTCCGGCGATCGCCTTGACGGTCATCGACTTGCCCGAGCCCGACTCGCCCACGATGGCGACCGTCTCGCCGGGCGCCACCGTGAGATCGAGACCGGCGACGATGGTGCCCGACGCCGCGGCGACCCTGAGATCCCGTACGGCCAGCAGGGGTGCGGTCATCGGGCCACCACCCGGCGGTCGAGCAGCTCCGACAGCCAGTCGCCGAGCAGGTTCACGGCCGTGGCGGTGATGATGATCAGCACCCCCGGGACGACCGCGGCGAGCGGGTTGTCGCCGAGCAGTTCCCGGCCGTCCGCGAGCTGGCGCCCCCAGTCCGGCGCGCCGGGCGGGACGCCGAGGCCGAGGTAGGAGAGCGACGACAGCGCGACGAGCGCGAACGCGACGTTCAGCAGGAGGTTCGCGACGACGATCGGGAAGATGTTCGGCGCGATGTGCCGGAACATGATCCGGAAGGGCCGGATGCCGAGGAGCCGGGCCGACTCGATGTAGGGCCGTGGCGCCTGCTCGATCACCGCGCTCCGGACGAGGCGCACGTCCGACGGCGAGAACAGCACGATCAGCACCGCGACGGTGATCCAGTAGCCGCGGCCGATCACGCCCGCGACGACGATCGCCAGCAACACGGCGGGAAGGGCGAGCAGCAGGTCGGCGTAGCGGCCGGCCAGCATGTCGGCGACGCCGCCCCGATATCCCGCGACCGTGCCGAGGAAGAACCCGATCAGCATCGAGCCCGCGGCGACCACGAGCGGACCCGCCAGCGCGGACCGGGCGCCGGCCAGCGAGAGCTGGAGGATGTCCCGGCCGAGCTGGTCGGTGCCGAACAGGTGGCCCTCGACCCCGCCGCCGACCACCCCCAGGTAGATGTCCTGGTCGAGGGCGTGCGGGGCGACGAGCTCCCGGGCCACGGCGCAGACGGCGACGAACGCGAGGAGGGCGGCCGAGACGGCGGGCACGAGCGGCACGCGGATCCGGCTCATCGGCGGGCCGTCCTGGCTCGCACGCGGGGATCGATCAGCAGGTACGACAGGTCGACCAGCAGCGCCGCGGCCGAGACCACGGCGGCCACCACCAGGGTCAGCGCCTGCACCACCGGGATGTCCTTGAACAGCACCGACTCCTCCATCAGCGACCCGAGGCCGGGAAGGGCGAAGGTGACCTCAATGAGGACGGTCCCTCCGAACAGGTACGCCACCATCAGCCCCAGGCTGGTGACGATCGGGATGGCCGCGTTGCGCAGCACGACGCGCAGCACCGTCCGCTCGGACAGCCCCCGGCCCCGGGCGAAGGTCACGTAGTCCTGGTCCAGCTCCCGGATCACGGCCGCCCGGGTCAGCTTCACGACGAACGCGCCCAGGCCGAGGGCGAGCGCCGCCGCCGGAAGGACGAGATGCCACAGACCGTCGAGGAAACCGGTGCCGGTGCCGTACAACGGGAACCAGCCCAGACCGAGCGCGAAGACGTACAGCGCGAGCAGGCCGACGGCGAAGCCCGGGGCGCTGACTCCGACCACCGACAGTCCCACCAGGAACCGGTCGGGCCACCGGCCGCGCCGCATCGCCGACGCGATCCCCGCCGGCACGCCCGAAAGGACCGACAGCAGGAACGCCAGCCCGGCGGTGGCCGCGGTGACCCCGGTCCGGTCCAGCATCGTCGGCCCGATGGGCCCTCCGGTGCGGATGGAGGTGCCGAAGTCGCCGGCCGCCGCGCGCGACAGCCACCGCCAGTACTGCTGAAGGAACGGCTCGTCCAGGTGGTGCAGCGCGCGGACCTGGGCCAGGGCCTCAGGGGTGACGTTGCGGGTGCCGAGCAGGTTCCTGGCGATGTCGCCGGGCGCGAGGTACAGCAGGCCGAAGACCAGCAGCGACAGGGCCAGCAGCAGGAGCAGCGTGGCGCCGGTCCGCCGCAGGGCGAAGGCGAGGACGGTGGTGCTCAACGGTGCTCACTTCGCCGGGTAGAGATGTCCGGGCCAGTCGGCCAGCAGGGTGTAGGAGCTGTAGTCACTGATCCCGATGGCGTCGGTGAACGCGGTGGCCGACTGACCCCACCACAGCGGCAGGTACGCCAGGTCCGCGGCCTGCGCGGTCTGCGCCTCGATGAGCAGCGCGGCGCGCCTGGCCTGGTCGCGCTCCGCGGCGGCCTTGGCCATCGTCGCCGCGACCGCGCCGTTGGCGTACTTCGCCGGGTTGCCCTCGCCGAGGAACCAGCTCGCCAGCTCGCCCGGGTCGCCGGTCGTGTTGAAATACCACATGTAGCTCAACGCGGGGCCGGAGTTCAGCTCCGCGAGCCACTGCTCGATGGGCAGTTCCTTGACGTCGAGCGTGATCCCGATCTTCTTCAGGTCGGCGGCGAACGCCAGCGCCGCCGTGCCCAGGTGCGGCCCGGTGCTCGGGTACGACAGGGTGGCGGTGAAGCCGCCCGGCACCGAGGACCGGGCCAGCTCCTGCTTCGCCTGCTCCAGGCTGTAGGCGTACTGCGGCACGGCGGCCAGCTCCCTGCCGGCCTGCTCGGGCGTCCACAGGCCGCCGAACTGCTCCGGCGTGGACAGCGCGGTGGCGACCTGGGCGCGTCCGCGCAGGATCTTCGACACGATGGCGTCGCGGTTCACCGCGTGCGCGACGGCCCGGCGGACGTGGACGTCGTCGAACGGCTTGGCCGACACGTTGAACGTCAGCCCGGCGTACGACCGGTCCGCCGCGTAGACCACCCGGGTGTGGGCCGCCGACTCCCACTGCCGCGCCTGCGCGAGGGGGACGTTCAACGACATGTCGGTCTTGTTGGCCTTCCAGGCCAGCAGGCGGGTGTTGTCGTCGGCGATGAAGTCGAACCGGATCGTGGCGATCCTCGGCCGCGGGCCCGGCCGGCCCTCGACCCGCGTGAACTCCACGTGGGAGTCGGGCGCGAACTCGGTGACCTTGTACGGCCCCGAGCCGACCAGAAGCGACGTGGCCGTGCCGATCTGCCCCTTCGCCCGCTGCCAGGCCGCCTTGGGCGCGACCCACAACGCGTTGACGTTGGCGGGCAGCCAGGCGAACGCCTCGCTGGGGGTCTTGCTCGTAAGCGTGATCTCGTTGGGACCGGACTTGACGGCCTTGCCGAGGCCCGCCCAGTAGGACGCGGTGCTGGGGGAGACCTTGGGGTCCCTGGCCATCTCGATGGAGTACAGAATGTCCTCGACCGTGACCGGGCTGCCGTCGTGGAAGACGGCGTCGGTGCGGATCGTGTAGACGTAGGTCGTGGGGGACGGGTGCTCGAAGCCCGAGGCCAGGGCGGGAACGATCTTGCCGGAGGCGTCGACCCCGACCAGGCCCTCCATGCAGATGCCCGCGACGTAGTAGTTCAGGATCCCCGACTCCTGGCCGGGATAGAGGTTCGAGAGCGATCCCGGCAGCGAGACGCGCAGGACCTCGAGGTCCCCGCCCGTGTCATGGCCGATGGCGGCGTTCCCGGCCGGCCGGGCGGACTGCTGTGACTGTGACGACTGTGACGACTGTGACGTGGACGGCGACACGCCGCACGCCTCAAGCAGCGCGGAGGCGGACAGGGCGCCCACGCCTGTGACGGCCGCCTTCAGCAGCCCCCGGCGACTGTACGCGCCCCGCATGTCGATACCCGCCATAACCTCACCCTTCCGGCAGTGTGTCCACCAGGATGCACCAAGTGGGGAGGAACAGTAAACACCTTGGGGGTGTGACCTTCCAGGCTCTTCCGCTAGGGATCGTGGGGAACGGCCCGCCAGGCGCGGTCGCCGGCGGGGCGCGGGCAAACCGGAGGGAAAGCCCTGTTCTTCCACCCGTCACGCACTGCTCTCTTTTAGGTCGAATAACTGGGATTTGCCTCTCATCTTCTGTCTGTAATGGGCGACCCTAAATATGGTTTGTGGCCACGGCGGTTTGCCGGAGAGGTAGGGCCGGCCCGCCGGCGGGATATGTCCTGGAAGGAGACAGGTGGCGTCTTTTCTACGCCTGTGCTCGATCCAGGCGCGTTTCACGATGGCCGCGTCGGCACTGTCCATGATCGTTTTTGTGGGGGTCGGCGTGATCCTCGACTACGCGGTGCGGACCACCATCCGGTCCGACATGTACGCCGAGACCCAGCGGGCCGGCACCGAGTGGTTCGCGGCGATGAGGTCCGGCTACGCGGTGCCGAAGGCCCCCATCAGCCGCGTCACCCTCTTCCAGGTGGTGGACTCCCACGGCCGCGTCGTCCACTCCAGCGAGTCACTGGCCGGCATGCCGCCGATCAGCACGGTCCGCCCACCGGCCGGCGACCGGATCCAGCACCGGACCGAATGCCTGCGGGGAGGGGAGTGCGTCATGCTCAGCGCCATCCGGGTCTGCCCGCAGGAGGCCGGCCGGCTGTGGGCCGGCGAGCCCCACACCGTCTATGCCGGCATGGTCGAGCCGATCATCCTCGCCACGGACCGCCTGGAGATCTACACCGCCACGGGCGGCCTGCTGGCCGTCGCCGTACTCGCCGTGATGAGCTGGTGGGTCGCGGGCCGGACGCTGCGGCCGGTGGCGGCGATCCGCGCGAAGATGTCCGAGATCACGGTGAGCGACCTGAGCCTGCGGGTGCCCGAGCCGTCGGGCCGCGACGAGGTCGCGCAGCTCGCCCGCACCGCCAACGAGACCCTGGCCCGGTTGGAGGGGGCCGTGGAGCAGCAGCGGCAGTTCGCCTCCACCACCTCTCACGAGCTCAGGACCCCGATCAGCGGTCTCCGCGCGCGGCTGGAGGAGGCGCTCCTCTACCGAAACCACGTCGATCCGCACGAGACCATCGAGGCCGCGTTGTCGATCACCGACCGGCTCGAAGCGATCATCAGCGATCTCCTCCTGACGGCCCGTCTCCGCTCCGGCGACTCCGTGCCGCCCGAGGTGATCGACCTCGGCGCACTGGTCACGCGGGAGGCGGCGGCCCGGGTGACCGGCGTGCCCGTGCGCGTCGACGCCGGCCCGGACGTCAGGGTCCGCGGCTGCCGGATCCAGCTCATCCGGGTCCTCGACAACCTGCTGACCAACGCGCAGCGGCACGCGACCGGGGCCGTCGAGGTCACGGTCGAGAGCAGGGACGGCCAGGCCGTCGTCGCCGTGGTCGACGACGGATCCGGCATCGCGCCGGAGGACCGGGAGTGCGTCTTCGAACGCTTCACCCGCCTCGCCGACGGACGCCGGCGCGATCCCGGCGGCAGCGGACTGGGGCTCGCCATCTCCCGCGACATCGCCCAGGCCCATGGCGGGACGCTGCGGATCGAGGACTCCGATCGCGGCGGCCGGTTCGTTCTCCGGCTACCACTGGCCAAAGCCGGGGCTCAACGGGGCAGGAACGACAGATCGCAGCCGTGCTGAGCGCTCAACGCCCGGATATGGAGACGATCGTCCGAGGACAGACGCTTCGCCAGGCCGTCCAGCTCGGCCAGCAGGGCGAGCACCTCGCCGTCCCGGCCGAGGCCCCCGGTGAGCGCCAGGGGGATGGCCGTGTGGCTCACGCCGGAGAGATACACCGAGCTCTACACCGACAACCTGCCGAGCTGTGCGAGAGTTACCGCAAGGGCCACCCCGGGCCGCCGTACGGGCGCTGACGGGTCTCTGAGGGATCGCCTGGCGGCTCAGGTGTCTCCGGATGTCGCCGGCCGCGTGACATCTCAGCACGTCTCAGGCCGCTCCGAACGGCCGGACGCCGAGACGGACGAGGGACTCCGCGCACGTGATCGCCGCCGTGAGGCCGTCGACGACCGGCCTGCCGGTGGCGCGGGCGACTTGGCCGGCGAGCCCCGCCATGCCGCCGCAGCCGAGCACGACGACCTCGCCTGAGGCCCGCCGGGCCGTGCCGGCGATCGTCTCGACCGCGGCGTCGCGGTCCTTGACCAGGTCGGGAACGCCGAGCCCGGTCGGCAGGATCTCCGCGCAGCGGCCGTCCAGGCCGAGCGTGCGAAACCGGTCCGCCACGACCGGGACCGCGCGCTCGGTGGAGGTCACCACCGTGTAGGTGCGGCCGAGCAGCCCGGCGAGCGCCGGGCCGCATTCGGTGATGTCGAGCACGGGCGCCCCGATGATCTCCTGGGCGGCCTCCCGGCCGGGCTCTCCGAATCCGGCCAGCACCACCGCGTCGGCCTCGCCGCCGAGCCGGGCGACGCAGTCGAGCACGCCCACGGCGCTCAGCAGCACCTCCCGCTGGCCGGTGAGCTCGACCGGGCCGCTGGCGGGCTGGGCGGCGACGATCTCCGTACCGGAAGAGGCGACCGCCTGGGCGGCCTGCCGGATCAGCTCCGTGCAGGCGCCGACGCGGTTGGGGTTGACCACCAGGATTCGCACGGCTCTCGCTTTCTCTCAGACGGTTTCGAGGCTGGCGGGCGGGCGGCGATCACTTCGACGGCCGGCGCGTCTTCGTGGACCTTCGCGCTGCGGGCGTAGTAGATGGCGCCGCCGGGGACGAGCCTGAGGATGGGGGGCACTGTGAAGCTAGGACTGAACATCGCGTTAAGTATGTACTTCACGTAACGTCTGCGTGTCACGCGCCGCGGCATAGGATCCAGGTCATGGCCGGTCCGCGGATCGACGATCAGGAGCTGGGGGCTCGCATTCGCGAGCTGCGGGTGGGGCGGGGGCTCTCACTCCGCCGCGTCGCGGACCTGCTGGGGATCAGCCCCAGCGCGCTGTCCCAGATAGAGCGGGGCCGGATGCGCCCCTCCGTGACCCGGCTCTACCAGATCATGTCGGTGCTCGACATCCCGATGGCCGCCGTCTTCGGGGAGGGGGAGACGCCCGAGCCCCCTGCCGGCCCTCTCGACTCCCTCGGCGGCGAGGGGAAGAGCGACGAGATCATGGTCGTCCGGGGCGACGAGGCGACCACGCTCCTCCTGGGCCACGGCGTGCGCTACCGCAGGCTGACGCCGGTCGCCGTGCCGGGGATGAACATCTTCGAGTCGATCTACCCGCCGGGCTCCGGCTCCAGCCAGCACTCCGAGTACGTCTGCCATGGCGGCCGCGAGATCGGCAACGTCATCAGCGGCACGCTCGTCGTCGACGTGGGAGCGGAGACCCATGAGCTGGGCCCCGGAGACTCGATCACGTTCCCGTCGACGACCCCCCACAGGATCTCCAACCCCGGAGACACCCCCGCCGTCGCCGTCTGGATCAACCTCACCTGAAGGCCGTATCCCGTTACAGGCTCAAGCGCTTCGGCGGACGGCGTCGATAGCCTCTACTGTCTCCCGATCCTTTCGCGCCTCGGCCACGATGTCGCGACAGCAGCGAGGGCGATGGTCTTCGCCGCTCTCGAAGCAACCCACCCAAGGGAAGCGCTGCCGGATGAGCTCGTAGCCGACCCGGGTCTCGTCGACCTCTGAAGCTCCGGCGCCCTTGTCCATGTCCCGAGTGTGGACAACCACATTGCGAGCATGGATCATCACGTTGAGTAGCGCAGGGCTTTGTGGCTGAAATGGAGGTGCGCTGGCCGTACCGCCGGAAGTGGGGCCTTTGTGCTTGAATGCTCCGGGCAAGCGGGAGATCTTCGTGAGGAGTGCGTGTGAAGCTGCTGGCGGATCTGACGGTGGCGGCGGTGGCGCTCCTGCACGTCTACATCCTCGTGCTGGAGATGTTCCTCTGGACCACGCCACGGGCGAGAAAGGCATTCGGCACGGACGCCGACTTCGCCGAGAAGAGCCGGGCTCTCGCCGCTAACCAGGGCCTTTACAACGGGTTCCTCGCCGCCGGCCTGATCTGGGGGCTGATCGCCCCCGACCCGGCCGGATTCCAGTTCAAGGTCTTCTTCCTGGCCTGCGTCGCGGTGGCCGGTCTGTACGGCGCCGCCACGGCCAGCAGGAAGATCCTTTTCGTCCAGACCGTGCCCGCCCTGATCAGCTTGGCCCTGGTCCTGCTGGCCCGCTGAGCTCCTGAAACCGGCCGCCGGCGGTCGCTCCGCCCGGTATGACCTGCCCGGCTCATCGCCGCTCTTCGCTGAGCCTGTATAACCGTCATCCGGCGGGAAGCCCGGCCTCACTTCGCGGTTCGTACTCGACCGCGCGCTACCCATGGCAGTCGTGTAGTCGCGGACGTCAACCATGTGCGTGCGCGCCGCTCGGGGTCGCGCGGCACAGGGTGGGCAGTGCCTCCCTGCTATACGGAGCGGCGGGCCGCGCGCAGCGTTAAAAAAGGTCCTTTACTATCAGGGGCCGGAAACTTATGGTGGCCTTAAGAGGACGACGGGGGATGGCACAACTCGTGCTCGCGGGCGTGTTCCGTGTGGCATGGGGCGACCCCCGGAGGAGTAATTGAAGATCGGCGGCAGACGGTACGCACGTGTTGCCCTGGTTCTCGCTCTAGCCACTTCCGCGATGTGGACGGCCGGGGGCGGCAACGCCGCACAGGCCGCCGTCACGCCGGTGCCGTTCAGCTCGGTCGTTCCCGCGGTCGCCAGTTCGACCCCGGCGGCGGGCGTCACGTACGGCATCGGCGCCACGACCACCATCTACACCGACTCCTCCTCGACTGCGGCGGCGGCGATCGGCGGCTACCTGGCCGCGATCCTGCGCGGCTCCACCGGCTATCCGCTTCCGGTCACCGCCGCGACCGGCTCCGCACCGGCCGCCGGGATCTCGCTGCTGCTGTCGGGCGCGCCGAGCAGTGTGGGTGACCAGGGCTACCAGCTGGACGTGACCGCGACGTCGGTCGTGGTGCGCGCCAACCAGCCGGCGGGCCTGTTCGCCGGGGTGCAGACGCTGCGCCAGCTGCTGCCCCCGGCCGCCGAGAGCACGACCGTCCAGCCCGGGCCGTGGCCCGTCGCCGGCGGGCGCGTCGTCGACTCGCCCCGGTTCGGCTACCGGGGCGCGATGCTCGACGTCGCCCGGCACTTCTTCCCGGTGGCGACGGTCAAGCGCTACATCGACGAGATCGCGCTCTACAAGGTCAATTACCTGCACCTGCACCTGTCCGACGACCAGGGATGGCGCATCGCCGTCAACAGCCGGCCGAACCTCGCGGTGTACGGCGGGAGCACGGCCGTCGGCGGCGGGCCGGGCGGCTACTACACGCAGGACGACTACCGGCAGATCGTGGCCTACGCCGCCTCCCGCTACATCACGATCGTCCCCGAGATCGACATGCCGGGGCACACCAACGCCGCCCTCGCCTCCTACGCCGAGCTGAACTGCGACGGTGTGGCGCCGCCGCTCTACACCGGGACGGATGTCGGGTTCAGCTCGCTGTGCACCTCGAAGGAGCTCACCTACACCTTCATCGACCAGGTCGTCGGTGAGCTGGCCGCGCTGACGCCCGGGCCGTACCTGCACATCGGCGGCGACGAGGCCCAGAGCACTCAGCCGGCCGACTACGCCGCGTTCATCAACCGCGTGCAGCAGATCGTCGCGGCGCACGGCAAGACCGTCGTCGGCTGGCACGACGTCGTCAACGCCACGCCGCTCCCGTCCACGGTGGCGCAGTTCTGGGGCACGACGACGCGTAACTCGGCCGTGTCGGCCGCCGCCCAGCGCGGTACGAAGGTCCTCATGTCGCCCGCCAACCGGGCCTACCTCGACATGAAGTACAACTCCCGCACCACCCTCGGCCAGAACTGGGCCGGCGTCATCGACGTCAAGACGGCCTACGGCTGGGACCCCGGGGCGTACCTGAGCGGGGTGGGGGAGTCGTCGGTGCTCGGCGTCGAGGCGCCCCTGTGGACCGAGACCATCACGAGCCTGGCCGACGTCGAGTACATGGCCTTCCCCCGGCTGCCCGCGATCGCCGAGCTCGGCTGGTCGCCATACGCCACGCACGACTGGACGGCGTTCAAGACCCGGCTGGGCGCCCAGGGCCCGCGCTGGCACGTCATGGGCCTGAACTACTACCACTCCACCCAAGTGACCTGGCCGGCGGGCTCGTAGCGCCGTCCATCCCCACCGGGTCCCCCCATATGCCGGCTCGCGTCACCCATCGGCGGGCCGGCACCGGCAAGAAGGAGTCCATCTCCAATGTCCCTTGTGAAAAGCCGCACCCGGGTCCTCGTGTCCCGGGTGCTGGCCGTCCTCCTCATGGTGCTCGCCGTGGGAGTCGTCGAGACAGGCGGCGCCACGGCCGCCACGGTCAGCTCCACGGAGCTGACCACCGGGTGGTCGCTGAAGTCGGCCACCGGAGTCACCGACACCGGCGCCGCCATCTCCCAGGTCGGGTACGGCACGTCCGGCTGGAACCCTGTCAAGCTTCCCTCGACGGTGCTGGCCGGGCTGACCGCCAACAACGTGTACCAGAACATCTTCTTCGGGCAGAACCTCAAGAACGTGCCCGACCTGACCGGCCAGAACTGGTGGTTCCGCGGCGAGTTCACCGCGTCCGCGCTCAGCCCGGGACAGGTGTACTGGCTCCGTTTCAAGGGGATCAGCTACCGGGCGCAGATCTGGCTGAACGGCACGCAGATCGACGCCAACGCCGTCGGAAGCCTGGTGGTCCACGAGTACAACGTCACCAACCTGATCAAGCCGGGAGCGGCCAACGCGCTCGCGATCCTGGTGACGCCGCCCGCCCACGCCTGCAAGGACCTGTCCTTCTGCACCGTGGACTGGAACCCCGAGGCCCCCGACATGAACGCGGGCGTGTGGGGCAAGACGCTGCTCGACACGACCGGCCCCGTCGCGCTGCGGGACCCGTACGTCAAGACGGTCCTGCCGCTGCCCGCGACGAACTCGGCCGACCTGACCGTCTACGCCGACGCGATCAACGCGACGAACGCGCCGGTCACGACGACGATCAGCGGCACGATCACCAAGCCGGGCTATCCGACGATCTCGTTCAGCCAGGACGTCACACTGAACGCGAACGAGCGGCGTGAGATCGCCTTCACTCCGGCGGCGTTCCCGCAGCTCCACGTCACCAACCCCGCCCTGTGGTGGCCCTACCAGTTCGGCAGCCCGGAGCTCTACCAACTGGCGCTGACCGCGACGGCCGCCGGGGCAACCTCGGACACCAAGTCGATCAACTTCGGCGTCCGCCAGTTCACCGACTACCGGCAGACCGTCAACGGCACCTCGTTCGCCGGCTACAAGGTCAACGGCCAGAACATCCTGTTCCGCGGCGGCGGCTACATGTGGGACATGCTCCAGCGCTGGGACACCAAGACCAACGCGGCGCACGTCCAGTACGTCAAGGACATGGGCCTCAACACGATCCGCTTCGAGGGCACCCTCGGCAACGAGGAGCTGTACGACATGGCCGACAAGGCAGGCATCATGATCATGCCTGGCTTCGTCTGCTGCAGCGCCTGGGAGAACGACAGCACGTGGACGGCCGAGCAGGCGCAGGTGGCCAACGCCTCCCTGGACAGCCAGATGCGCGCGTTCCGCGCTCACGCCGCCACGTTCCTGTGGACGTACGGCAGCGACCAGCCGCCCACCGCGGCGCACCTGACGACCTACAAGAACACCGCCGCCGCGCTGCACTGGCAGAACCCGACGCTCGACAACGTCGCCACCTGGTCCAACGCCAACGCGGGCATGAAGATGGACGGCCCGTACGTGTGGGAGCCGCCGGTCCTGTGGTGGGACACCACCAAGGCCGGCAGCGCGTTCGGCACCACCGGCGAGGAGGGCACCGAGTCGCCGCCGCCGCTGGAGAGCCTGCAGAAGTTCCTCGCCCCCGCCGACCAGTGGCCGATCGGGACCGCGTGGAACTTCCACTCGGGCAACCCGGGCAGCGTCTTCGACAACACCACGCCGTTCACGACCGGCCTCAACAGCCGGTACGGCACGACCACGAGCGCGGCCGACTACTCGAAGAAGTCGGAGGTGCAGAACTACGAGAACACCAGGTCGTTCTTCGAGGCGTGGAGCGCCCACGAGTACACCCAGTCCTTCGGCACCATCTTCTGGATGCTCAACAGCGCCTGGCCGTCCGTCCACTGGAACCTGTACGACTACTACTTCAAGCCGGGCGGCGGGTACTTCGGCAGCAAGAAGGCCAACGAACCCGTGCACATCAGCTACGACTACGCCACCAAGAAGGTGTTCGTCGTCAACTCGACGCTGGCGGCGCGCAGCGGCCTGACGGCGACCGCGACGGTCTACAACATCCCGGACCTGACCCAGAAGTACACGACCCAGGTGGCCGTCACCGCGCCGGCCAACGCGTCCACGCAGGTCCTGACCATTCCGGCGATCACCGGCCTCTCGGCGACCTACTTCATCCGTCTCCAGGTCAAGGACTCGGCGGGCGCGGTGGTCAGCAACAACCTGTACTGGTACTCGACCCAGGCCGACGCGCTCGGCAACAAGAGCAACTGGTACCGGACGACCCCCAAGACCTACGCCAACCTCACCGGGCTCAACAGCCTGGCGTCGAACTCCGGCGTGACCGCGACCGCCACGCGGACCGTGGCCGGCGGCCAGGAGACCGCCACCGTCACGCTGACCAACACGAGCGCGACCAACATCGCGTTCTTCCTGCGGCCGGAGGTGACCGCCGGGAACGGCGGCAACGAGGTCCTGCCGGTCAACTACACCGACAACTACGTCTCGCTCTTCCCGGGCGAATCCACCAAGATCACCGCGACCTACCAGACGAGTGATCTCGGTGGTCAGGCGCCCTACCTGCGGGTGAGGGGCTACAACATCCCCACCGCGTCGATCCCCATCCCGTAAGGCACGGCACTCACCGGCTCGGCCGGGGCGGCGGAGGTCCCTCGTCAGGAGGGATCTCCGCCGTCGTCGTCAGTAAGGGCGACCGCGGGTCAGCGGCTGGACCGCGGGGCCGGCGGCTACGACGCCACAGGCAGCGGGACCTGGAGGCCGTGGGCCGCCAGCACGGCGTCGACCTTCGCGGGGTCGGAGAACAGCGCCCAGGCGGACACCGGGTCGCTGAACAGGTTGATGAAGAGGCCGGCCACGTCCTGCGACATCGCGGCCCCGACGAAGAGCCGGAGAAGGTGCTCGGCCGGCGGCTGGAGGAACGCGTTGGACCACTCGGTCACCGGCCCGGCGACCTCCCACATCGTGTCGGCCACGGACCACGCGAACCGCTCGTCGTACGGCCCGCCGGCGGCGATGGCCTCCGCCGCCACCCAGGCGCAGTGCGAGCCGAGGTTGGCGCCCTGGCCGGTGACCGGGTCGTTGGTGATCCACGCGTCCCCGATGGCGAGGGCCACCCGGCCCGTGGAGAGCGGCGCGACCGGCGTGCGAACCACCGGCGTGACGGCGCCCTGCAGCAGGTCGTCCGGGCCGAGCGGGCCGAACGAGCCGGAGTCGATCCGCTCGGCGATCCGCGGCGCGTGCTCCCCGAGCAGCTTCTCCAGTGTCCGGGTGAACGTCTCCGGATCGTCCTGGTAGGACAGCCGGGTCACTGCCTCCATCGGGCCGCCGGGGATCGCCTCGACCAGCATCGCGGCGGTCAGGCCGTGCCGAGTCCACATCGGCATCTGGAAGATCTCACATACGCCCGGCGAGACGTTGTAGCCGAAGCCGTCATGGGCGATGCCGGTGTAGAGGCCGGCGAGGAGCGACCGCTGCGGGCGGTCGTAAGGGGACCGGCTCTCGTCGCGGGGGAAGAGCTCGGCGACGGAACGCCGGCCGGCCGCCACCACCATCAGCTCGTGGCGGGCCGACCACGCGTCGACCTCCGCCGCGCCCGGGGACGGCTCCGTCGCCACGAGCCGCCCGCCGCGGGCGGTGAAGTCGTCGAGCAGGGCCGGCAGCAGCAGGCGGAAGTCCAGCCCGTGGAAGGGGTCGTCCAGGGCGCCGCCGAACTCCAGTGGGGGCTCGCCCGTGATGGAGATCCGCGCCGTGCCGACCAGGCTGCCTTCCATCGAGAAGTGCTCGCTGCCCAGCGCACGCTCGCGGGCGAGCGTGCGCTTCATCCGGGCGACCGTGTTGGGCAGCCGCCCCCGCCTCATCTGGTCCGCTGTGCTCTCGGCGTACACGGTCACGTCCACGCCGAGCTGCTGCAGCCGGAGTGCCAGGGTCAGGCCGGAGATCCCCGTGCCGACGACGCCGATTCCGTTGGTGGTCATTTGTTTGCTCCCTTCCGCCTCTATTGACCACCACCCCTCTTGGCAAGTAATTGGATTCCGCTTGCCCTGCGCTTGTAGTGCCGATCGCCGTATTTACGGCGCTATCTGAAAGCGGAAATCAGGAGAGCCGTTTCACGCGGCGGGCTCGTAGGTCAGGGAGAGGACGCCGGTGCTGAAGGTCTTCGAGTCGACGAGCTTCAGGGGCTGCTGGTCGGTGCCGTCGGGGAAGAGGCGCTGGCCACTGCCCACGACGATCGGGTGGACCAGCAGCAGGAGCTCGTCGAGCAGGTTGTCCCGCAGCAGGGACCGGACCAGGGTGGCGCTGCCGCTGATCGAGATGTTCTTCCCGGGCTGCTGCTTCAGCTTGGTGAGCTCCTCGACGACGTTGTCGCGGATCACGGTCGTGTTCTGCCAGTCGAGCTTGTCCAGGGTCGAGGAGACGACGAGCTTGGGCGTGTTGTTCATCTGGTCCGCGAGCGGGTCCTCCGCGGTGGTCTGGTGGGGCCAGTAGGCGGCGAACTCCTCATAGGTCCGCCGCCCCAGCAGCATGGTGTCCGCCCCGGCGGCCTGCGAGCCGACCGCCTCGCCCAGCTCCTCGTTGAAGTAGGGGAAGTGCCAGTCCTGCGGCGCCTCCACGACGCCGTCGAGTGACACGAAAAACGCGGCGACGATCTTCCTCATGACATCTCCTTAGAAGGTGCGGTGTCGCACATCGGGAAATCAGCGGCGGCATGAGAACCGCCGGGCATGCCGTACGGAAGCGGGCGCTGTGGTGCGGCGCGGCGGATGGGCGGTTCAGGACTCCGTCGTCGCGGTGTCCGTCTCGGATGTCCCGATCTCGGGGGTTTCGGAGACCTCGGCGGTGCGGGCCTTGACGCTCGGATGGATGGCGACGATCACGCGGTGGTCGCGCCCGCCTTCGGCGGTCTCGTCGTGATATTTGCTGACCAGCGTGGCGACCGCGTTGGCCAGTTCCTCGGCGAAGGCGGCGCGATCGGCGGCCGAGGCGAAGCGGACCTCGCCGTCCAGGGCGAACGTCGCGACTCTCTTCTTGGCCTTGGACGCGCCGGTGATGAGGGCGCCTACATCGCGGACGAGCTGGGAGGCCACGGCGAGCAGCCAGCGCGCCGACAGCCGGTCGGGGGAGCGGTCGGGGTCGGGGGCCACGGCGGCGAGCGCGGTCGGCGAGATCACGTAGGACGCCGCCGTGGCGCGCATCACCCGCTCGGTGACGTTGCCCTTGCGGCGCTCCTCCACCAGCTCGACGAGCCCGTGCTGCTCTAGGGTCTTGAGGTGGTAGTTGACCTTCTGCCGCGCCAGGCCGACCTTAGCGGCCAGCATCGTGGCCGACGCCGGCTCGGCCAGCTCGGCCAGCAGCCGGGCCCGCACCGGGTCCAGTGAGACCTCGGCCGCAGCCGGGTCCTCGATCACCGCCACTTCGAACATGTCTTCAACCCTTTCACCGACAATATCTGTCGTCAAGACCTGCCAAATTGTCGGGACGGCAGGAGGGTCACGCCATCGCCGCGCCTCGCGTACGGGGGTCCGCGCTCGGCTCAGGGGCGATGTTGAGGTTGGTGCGGAAGAAGTTGGCGGGGTCGTAGGCGCGTTTGATCTGGCGCAGCCGCCGGTGGTCGGCGGGGGTGTGGGCGGTGTGGGTCCGGGTGGGGTCGGTCAGGAAGTTGAGGAACGACCCGCCGGTGGCGTACGGCTGGAGCGCCTCGGGCAGGCCGGGGACGTCCGTGTTGACGATGACGGACAGGTGGGCGGAGCGGTGGCCGATAGGGCCGGCGTCGGGGCCGGGCTCGGCCATGGCGCCGCCCCAGTGCCGGATCTCGATCGTCTGGGCGGGGGCGTCGGCGTGCCCGCCGGCCTCGGCGAGGGTGGTGATCACGGGGTCGGGGAGGGCCTCCAGCAGGTCTAGGTGGCAGACGGCGGTGCCGCCCATGGAGGCCTGTCCGAACCTCGTCACAGCGAAGTCCTCCCACAGCGCGGGGCCGGTGGCCCGCCACAGCGGGGCGAGCAGGCTTCGCGCGTGGTCGGCGTCGCCGGCGTGCATGGCCTTCAGGACCAGCACCCGCCTGCCCCGCACCGGCTCGGGGGTCTCGGCGGTGGCGGGCATCTGGCGCAGCAGCAGGGCGGTGCTCAGCTCCCTGGGTGCGGTGGCGGTCCAGTCGCGGTAGGCGGCCAGCGCGTGCGCGGCGCGGCCGGGATCGGTGGGGAAGTAGGCGGCCCCGGCGTAGACCGGGGCGACGGGGTAGAGGCGGAACTCCAGGGAGGTGACGACGCCGAAGTTGGCGCCGCCGCCGCGCAGCGCCCACCACAGGTCAGGGTGACTGTCGGGGCCGGCGGTGATGACGTGGCCCTCGGCGGTGACCACCTCGGCGCGCAGCACGCTGTCGGCGGCGAACCCGTGGGCGCGGGACAGCCAGCCGAGGCCGCCGCCCAGGGTGTAGCCGGTGACGCCGACCTCGGGGGACGACCCGGCCAGCGGCGCGAGCCCGAACGGCGCGGCGGCCTCGATGACCTCGCTCCACAGGGTGCCGGGCCCGACCCGGGCGGTCCTTCGGTCGGGGTCGATCAGCACGGTGCTCATCCGGGTGGTCTTCAGCAGGATCCCGCCGTCGCAGGGGACGTGGGTGCCGTGCCCGGTGGCCTGCACCGCGAACGGCAGGCCGTAGTCGCGGGCGGTGACCAGCGCGGCCCGCACGTCGGCCGGCCCGGCCGCCTCGGCGACCAGCGCGGGGCGGGGATCGACCGCCGGGTTCAGCGACTGCCGCAGTTCGTCGTAGTCTCCCTGGCCCGGCAGGTGCACCAGCCCGTCGAACTCCCGCCGCAACCGTCGCACGGCAGCCGGGACGCCGCTGCCGGGTGCCGCGAGCGGCGGCTGCGTCTTCGTGCTCTGGCCCATTAGGTGATCCTTCTCTGAGTGTCCGCACGTCAGGCGCCCGGCCACGACGTCGGCCGGAACCACGATGGCCTTCGGCCACGCTTCTAAGGTGTCACCGACAAAATCTTTTGTCAAGACTTTTGGAATTGTCGGCACTCAGGCGGATGATGTGATGTCGACTCTCACGAGCTGGGAGCCGTCGGCGGCGCCTTCCCGAGGCGCGGTGGACAGGGCCGCTTTACTGGGGCTTTCGCGTGTACGGCGATGGCCGGTCCCCCGTGATCGGGCGAACGGGCTGCGCGGTGTCGCCCACGCGTGCGGCGGGGCAACGGGGTGTGCGATGTCACCCGCGCCCGCGATGGGGTGAACGGGAATCGCGATGTCACCCGCGCCCGCGCGATCGGGCGGCGCGGACCGGAGTCGGCGAGGATCGGAGTGCGTACGGCTGGCCGGTCCCCGCGGATGTCGGTCTCCTCCGCCGGTGCGTGTTCCTGGGACGTGGCCTAACGCGGGGGAGCGGCCTCCATTAGGGCGTTTTCCGTCAGCAAGGCCGCCGCGGGCGATTCGTAAATCTCGAAGACGTGCCGCAATCGGGTGGCGTCGAGGATGACGTCGAGGGTGCCGTGAACCCCGGCGAGCCGGAGCCCGCCGCCCGCTCTCTTGGTGGCGCTGTCGGCCTCAAGCAGGATCTCCAGCCCGGTCGAGTCACAGAACCGCAGGCCTGAGGTGTCCACGACGACCGTGTCGCGTCCCGCGCGGATGATTTCGCGGAATGCTCTCCTGAGGAGGCCGCCTGTCGCGATGTCGAGTTCACCGGCTACCGCGACCATGGCCGGAGGACCATCCTGGACAGTGATGTTGAGCTGCGATGCCATATGAGCGCCTTCAGCGGAATCGGGGCATGCTGTCGCAAATGACGCTATCTGCTGACGGGTCAGCGGCCAGTAACGGCGACACTCAATCGGGGCTCATGAAAGGCCGTTGTGCCAGGCACTCACCATGGTTGCGCTAACTCCGTAAAGCGCGCCACCGCGCCGATACCGACATAAGACGACTTATGTGGCATAAGCCACATGACTGGATTTTATGGGCAGGGACGCTAGGGATCAGGCTCAGTCCTCCTTGATGTCGTCCGGCTGCTCCGTCGCCTGCTCCTCCTCTGGAGTAAGCCCTTCGAGCGCGTCACGGAGCGCCGCCCGCGAGGTGATCCCGAGCTTCGTGAAGATCTTGTAGAGGTGGGTGCTGACGGTTTCCCGGGAAGCTCGGGGACGTGGGGTTCGCCGGATCGTGATCATGCATGGATTCCGCCGTACGCGGCCTGATCAGTGCCGACACCGTTTGTGATCATGCGGTGTCCGCCCGTCGGGCGCACCCTCGTCATGCATGATCACGCTCCACAAAGCGCCAGGTAGGGCGGTGCGTGCGGGAGCATGTGCATGATCACGCGGCGAGGGCGGGGCGGAAGGGGCCCACACCTTCTTCCTTTCCTTGCTTGGCCAGCGCGCTAGGAGCGTGTCTCAGTAACGGCAATCGCCCTGCTGGTGGGGTGTTGTCGGCGAGGCGCTTCAGAGCGGTGCAAGGCGCATAGGAGTTGTCATGGATTCCCTGACGACCTATGCTGTCAGGGACATCCTGACATCTGAGGAGTGCGCTGTGACACTGGCTGACACCCTGGCCGAACCCGCTCGGTGTTCCTTCTGCGGCAAGCCGGCCACCGAGGTCGACAAGCTGGTCGCCGGCCCTGGCGTGTACATCTGCAACGAGTGCGTGGCTCTGTCCGCGTCGATCATCGACGGGAGCCTCAACAGCCCCGCAGGACCGCGCGTGCCCGTGTGGGAGTCGCTGACTGACGAGGAGATGCTGAGCCACATTCCGCGCGTCGCCGCGCACATCGACCAGGCCGAGGCTGACCTGCGCTCGTGGGTGCAGGAACTGCGCCGGCGCGGCGTCACCTGGGCCAGGATCGGGGAAGCTCTCGGGATCACCCGCCAGTCCGCGTGGGAGCGGTTCTCTGGCGAGGAGTGACGCGATCTGGGGCAGCCCGCCTGCCTCTGGGGATCTTTCGTGCGGCATGATCCCGGTATGCGTGGTGAGGCTGGGCTGTGAGTCCGGCGGCCGCGATGATCTCCGCCGCGGTGTTCGGCGCGGACTTCATGGCGGGCCCCACCGCGGCCACGATGATCGTGCGGCGTATGCTGCCGCAGAGTGTGTGGACCGCCGGGATCGCCCTGCTCACGTCGCCTTCTCCGTAGGTCAGGCGATCGGGCCGCTGGTGTCCGGCCCGCTGTCCGACAGCGAGGGCGGCATCGCGCGGGGCCTTTGGCTGTCGGTCGGCCCGCTGACTGCCGCCGAGGCGCAGCCCCGGACGAGACCGGTTTCCACATCCACAACCTGAAGAGGAAAAAGGCATGTACAAGCGCATTCTCGTGGCGATCGACAACTCGTCGCGGTCCGATCGCGTCCTGGAGACGGTCGAGTCCCTTGCCCGGCTCACCGGGGGGGCCGTCGACGTCCTGCACGCCGAGGAGTCCCATGTCGTGTACGACACGGTGGTGAAGGTTGAAGAGCACGATGACGCCCAGGCGGTCGTCGGCCGGGCCGTGACGCGCCTCACCGAGGCGGGCGTCCAGGCCAAGGGCGAGGTCGTGGAGGCGTTGAGCGGCCAGGTGCCCGACGTGATCCTGAACCGTGCGCGGGAGGCCGGCAGTGACCTCGTGGTCCTCGGCCCCCGGCACCACAGCAGGATCGGCGCGCTGCTCGGCGGGAGCGTCAGCGGGGAGGTCGCGCTGCACACGCCGATCTCGGTCCTGCTGGTCGTCTGAGAGAACAGAGGCCTGCCCGGTGTCCCGGAAACGTCCGAAGTGGTCGTCGCCTTTATGACGGTGTGCGACTCCTCGACGTGACCGGGCCACTGGAGGGCTTCGCTGGTGACGACCTTCTCTACGTCGTCGCCCGGAAATCGGGGCTGGGCTCCACGGAGACGCCGCACCGCGCCTTCGCCCGGGAGCTTCGGGTGACTCCCACGGCCTACCGCGCCCGCTTCCGGACCACCGGAACCGCCGGAACCGCCGGAAGCCCGGGAACCACGGGAACTACCGGAATTCGCCCCTCCTGAGGATCTACGGCCTCGGCGTTTAGTGCGATATCAAGAAATTTCTGGGCATTCGGCAAAACCCATGCATCACCGCGGTCACCGCGGATAACTTTCGAGGTCGAAGTTATCCGCCGATCAAAGGAAAGCGGCTTGGCGCGGTGGTGGGCAGAACTGCCGGTGGGCCGGGTGGTGCGTCTCGACGCCCCGGACCCGGACGCCCTCACGCTGTCCATTGATCCGCTTCCCGAAGACGCTCCCGCCATAGTGACCTATTTCGCCGAGCCGGCGCCCTCGGCGGCGACACTGGTCGCGGAGGTGCTGTCCCAGCTCGAAACGGCCGCCGCCGGGCTTTATCCGGCATGGCTGCCGGGCGCGGAAGACATCACGGCCGGAGGAGCGGGAGTGAGCGCCGTCCGCGCCCTCGCGCTCCGGCTGGCGTCCGGCAGCCGCCACTTCGGCCCATTCCTGGCTCAGCTCGCCGAGACGTCCCTTGCCGGTGCGGCCCGCCGTCCCACCAGGTTCGCTCCGGAGGTGCGCGCCGCCGGCCTGGCCCGCGTGCTCGCCGCAGGCTTCCGGCGCCGGCGCGCGTCGCTCCTCGTCCACGTGCCTCCGGGGCTCACCGCGGCGGAGGAGGAGGCGCTCGTCTCGGGCTGCGAATGGCTGGCGTACCGGGGTGAGCTGGGCGTCTGGCTCACCGGCGCCCCGCTGTTCGCCGTCGATCGCGTCGAGGCGATCACAGTACGGCCGGCCGCCGGGACGGCGCCGGTCCCCCTCGACGTTCCGCGGACGGCCGCGCGGGCCATCAGGTTCCCCGCGGTGGCCGGCATGCCGCATCCGGCGAGCAGCGCCGAGAAGGCGCTGGAGGCGGCTTTGGCGTCCCGCGAATGGGCCCATGGCCGGGCGTGGAACCAGACCCACCAGTCCGGCCCGCTCGCCAACCCCATCCGGGTCGACCTGCTCTGGCGGGACGAGCGGTGCGTCGTCGAGATCGACGGCCCCGAGCATCGCGTGCACGGCAATTTCGAAGCCGATCGGCGACGGGACGTGCAACTCCAGTTAGACGGCTTCGCCGTGCTGCGCTTCACCAATGCCCACGTTATGACCGACACAGACGCGGTGGTCGTTCAGATCGAACGGTTCCTCCAGGATCGCCGCGCTGGAACGTTCGAAGGATCACGATATGCCTGAGCCGAAACTGTCCCTCCCCGAAACAGCCGCTCTGCTGGTGCTCATGGTGGAGGCAGGAGAAGTCTCCAACCCGGACTTCGAGAAACGTTACGGCTTCGCACTGAAGGCGAAGGGCCGCGAGCATCTGAACGACCTGAAGCTCATCGAGAGTTCGAAAAAGGGTCGCGCGCTCGCGCATGTGCTGACCGACAGGGGATGGGCACGCGCGGCCGAGGAATTTCGTGCGGAGATCGCGGCGCCCACCGGAGCGGCCGGCGCCATCATCCGTGCCCTGAACGTCGGTCTGCAGGGCTTTCTGGACCGGACCGATCAGACGCTCGCCGATGTCCTGTTCGCTCCTCCGGAGGACTCGGATTCCGCCCCATCGCCCGAGCCGGTCGGCATGCCCTTCGCCCCGTCCGCCGCGCGTTCAGCGATGTCCGTCGCCGAGTCCGACCTTGAGTCCCGGATCCGTGCCGTCTACGCCCAGCTCGCGGAGAAGCCGGGTGCCTGGGTGAGCCTCACGGAGCTTCGGCCCCTCCTCGGCGGTGCCACGAGAACGGAGGTCGATCATGAGTTGAGCCGGATGAACCACATGCCTGACGTGAACATCGTCCCCGAGTCGAACCAGAAAGACCTTTCGGCGAAGGACCGCGACGCCGCAGTGGTCATCGGTGACCAGCAGAAGCACCACCTGTCGATCGGGGCATGATGGCGACCGGCGAACTCGGCGCTCTGGCGGCGCTCAGGTTCAACACGGTGATCGCGGCCGATGACGTCTGGCGTCCGTCGCTGTTCCATGTGCGGGCGCTTCATCTGAACATCGTGCAAGCCGTACTGGACGGCGTGGCCGAGGCGACGGAGAGCAGCGGTTCCAGCCCGATCGGCCTCGTCATCCAGGGGCAGCGAGGCACGGGGAAGACCCACTTGCTGGGCTGGGTCCGCGAGAAGGTCCAGGAGGATGGCGGCTACTTCTTCCTGGTGAGTCTGCTGGACGCCAGGACCTTCTGGGAGAGCGTCGTGGTGTCGCTCCTCGACGGCCTCTCGCGTGAACTGGACGGCGAGAGCCAGCTCAAGATGTTCCTGCGCCGCCTGTCGCAAACGGTCGGAGTGCCGCGCATGGTCCGGCGTGAGGTGATCGGGGACGGGCCGCTGTCCGTGGAAGCCCTCGACACCTTCATCGAGGCGTTATGGCACTTCGACCGTCGTGTGGGCAGGGAAGGCCAGGACACCGCTAGGGCACTGGTCCTGTGCGCATCCACCGATCTCAACGCACAGGCGATCGGTGACAGCTTCCTTGGATCCCAGCCCGAGGAGGAGCCGGGAGAGCGGGCGAAGTGGGGCATACGACAGGGGCAGAAGTCGCCGCAAGAGATCGTCAGGGATCTGTCCCGCCTCCTCGCCCTCACTGGACCGTCCATCATCGCGGTCGATCAGATCGATTCCCTCATCGCCAAGGCGACCCTGACCGGCGACCAGGGGAAGATCGACTGGCGGGAAGCGCTGGAAATCGAGCAGGTGGCCCATGGCCTGATGGCGCTCCGGGAGATGACGCGCCGGACGCTGACGGTGCTGTCCTGCATTCCGGCCACCTGGGTTCTGATCGAGAAGTACGCCACCGACACCGTCCAGGACCGGTTCCGGAAACCCGTCCATCTCAAGACGATTCCCGATGCCGACACGGGTCGCGCTCTCGTCGAGAAACGGCTGGGGGCGCAGTTCCGGGCCGCCGGCTTCCGCCCGCCGTACCCGACGTGGCCGGTGAAGCCGTCCGCCCTCGACGACGCTCCGGGTTTCACCCCACGGCAGCTTCTGATCAAGATTGACAGCCATATCCGGTCGTGCCGCCTCAGCGGGGAGGTCACGGAGCTGGAGAGCTTCATCACTCCTGAATCGGTGGGGCCGGATGATCCTTCTCGGGTCGGACCGGCCGAACCGGTCGGCCGGGAGGATGAGCTGGCCGCCCTTGACGCCCGGTTCGCCGAGCTCAGGGACGCGGCGGACATCTCGGCGGCGATCGACGCCGCGACCGAGGACGCGGTGATGCCGGGGTTGCTGTCGGCCGGTCTCACCGCCTGGATCGCCGAGCAGGGTGAGGCGGGACGGGCGTTCACCCAGGACGCGCCGCCGAGCGCGAAGCCGCCCCTGCACGCCCGGCTCCGGCGCAGCCTGGACGAGGCCACCGAGGACGAGGAGCACTGGAGCTTCCGCGCGATAGCCTCAGGCAACGCCATCGCCGCCCTTCACCGCGTGCGCAGCGCTTCCGTGGCGGCCGGGCTGAACGCCGAGGTCCCCAAGCGACGGTTGTTCCTGCTGCGGAGGACACCGTGGTCGCCCGGAGCCAAGACGCGGGAGACCATCGCGGCCTTCGAGCAGGCCGGCGGCAGGACACTCCCAATCGCGGAAGGGGATCTCAAGGTCCTCTCCGCGCTCCGGGTCCTTCTGGCCGAGAACCTCCCGCACCTGCACGCCTGGCTCGCCGACCGCAGGCCGGCTCGCCAGGTCATGGTGCTCTCTGAGGCCCTTGGCGACGCTTTGGCCGTTCCGGCCGGACAGGGGTCGGAGCGCAGTCCGAGCACCGGTGAGAACGCCGCCGAGCGGGCCAAACCGGAGGCCGGCGGAGGTCTCCGGGAAGGCGGTGAGATCGCGCCTCCCGTGATGGCCACGCCCGGGGCCGGGCCGTACGTTCCGGTTGGCGTGGCGATCGCGGACGAGGCGACGGTGAGCGTCGGCCTCGAGGCGTTCAGAAAGCACACGGCGATCTTCGCCGGGTCGGGATCCGGCAAGACCGTGCTGATCCGCCGCCTGGTCGAGGAGTGCGCGCTGCGAGGCGTGTCGGCCATCGTGCTCGACCCGAACAACGACCTGGCGCGCCTGGGGGACAGGTGGCCGGAGGCGCCCGCCCAGTGGACGGCGGAAGACGCGGCGAAGGCCGAGGACTACTTCGCGAACACCGACGTGGTGGTCTGGACGCCGCGGCGCGAGGGGGGACGCCCGCTCAGCTTTCAGCCGCTGCCCGACTTCGGCAGTGTCCTGGACGACGCCGACGAGTTCGGCGAGGCGGTGGACGCGGCCGTCGCGTCCATCGCGCCCCGCGTGAAGCTGCTGGCGAACACGCACAAGGCCCATCTCGGGCTGGCGGTGCTCCGGGAGGCCGTACGGCATTACGGGCGTGGGCGCGGAACGAGCCTCAAGGGTCTCGTCGAGCTGCTGTCGGCGCTGCCGGAGGGCGTCAGCAGACTCGACAACGCCGAGAAGATCGCGGCCGACCTGGCCCAGCTCCTCACCGCCGCCATGGTGAACGACCCGCTGTTCGGCGGCGGTGGCACCCCCGTGGATCCCGGTCTGCTGCTGACACCTCCGCCGGGAAAGAGGGCCCGCGTGTCGGTGATCAGCTTCGTCGGCCTGCAGTCGGACAGCCAGCGGCAGAGCTTCGTCAACCAGCTGCAGATGGCGCTGTTCGCCTGGATCAAGAGACATCCGGCCGGGGAGCGGCCGCTGGGCGGCCTGTTCGTGATGGACGAGGCGCAGACGTTCGCGCCGTCCGGTGTCATGACCGCGTGCACGCAGAGCACGCTGGCGCTGGCGTCCCAGGCGCGGAAGTACGGCCTCGGCCTGGTTTTCGCGACGCAGGCGCCGAAGGGGCTGCACAACCGGATTCCGGGGAACGCCGCGACCCAGTTCTTCGGCCTTCTGAACAGCCCGATCCAGATCGAGGCCGCGAAGGAGATGGCGCGGGCCAAGGGTAGCGCCGTCACCGACTTCGGGAAGCTGAGCACCGGTCAGTTCTACGCGGCCGTCGAGGGAGCGGCCTTGCGGAAGACGCAGGCTCCCCTGTGCCTCAGCCACCACCCGAAGAGCCCGCTGACGACGGAGGAGGTCATCGAGAGGGCGAAGATCTCCCTCTAGCGCAAGCCGCCACGAATGCCCGAATTGGTACGGTAAGGGCGATAACTGGCGGTCTGCGCACTTTGGGGGACGGGTGGAGGTCGAGCAGACGGCGCTGCCTGGGATCGGGTTGCGGCATGAGTTCAGCACGCGATCCGGGCGGCGGATCGGGGTGGTCTCCCACCGTACGGGCGGCCGTGACCTGGTCATCTATGATCCCGGCGACTGCGATCGCGCCCGCGAGACTGTCAAACTGAACGACGCGGAGGCCGACGCGCTGGCTGAGCTGCTCGGTGCCCCCCGGATCGTGCAGCGCCTCAACGACCTGCACCAGGAGGTCGAGGGGCTGGTCAGCCTGCAGCTGCCGATCCCGCCCGGCTCGCCGTACGCCGGACGGCCGATGGGGGAGGCGCGGGTGCGCACCCGCACGGGGGCGTCGATCGTGGCGGTCGTCCGCGCCGGGCAGGTCGTCGCGAGCCCCGCTCCCGACTTCCCGCTGGCCGCAGGCGACGTCGTGGTCGTCGTGGGCAGCCCGGATAGCACCGGGGCCGTCGCCGGCATCGTGTCCGACGGTTAGGCCAGCGGGTGCATCAGACGGCGATTCTCTTTCTTGAGTTCGGCGCGGTCCTGCTCGGTCTCGGTGTGCTGGGGGCGCTGGCCCTGCGCGTCGGCGTCTCGCCCATCCCGCTCTACCTGATCGCCGGACTCGCGTTCGGCACCGGAGGCATCCTGCCCCTGACGACCAGCAAGGAGTTCGTCAGTGTCGGCGCCCAGTTGGGCGTCATTCTCGTGATGCTGCCCCTCGGCCTGGAGTACAACGCCGATGAGCTGGTGACCAGCCTGAAGGGCAACTCCCGCGCGGGGATCGTCGACGTGGTGGTCAACGCCACGCCCGGGGCGGTCTGCGCCCTGTTGCTGGGGTGGGGTCCGGTCGCCGCCGTGGCCATGGCCGGGATGACCTATGCCACGTCCTCCAGCATCACCGCCAGGATCCTGTCCGACCTCGGGTGGATCGGCAACCGTGAGACCCCGGTCGTGCTGTCGCTGCTGGTGTTCGAGGAACTCGCCATGGCGATCTACCTGCCCATCCTGACCGCCATGCTGGCGGGGCTGAGCTTCGTGGGCGGCGCGCTCACGGTGGGGATCGCGCTGGCCACGGTGAGCGTGGTGCTGCTGGTCGCGCTCCGCGGCGGGAGGCTCATCCAGGTGTTCATGGCCAGACCCAATCCCGAGGTGCTCGTGCTGAAGATGGTCGGCCTCGCGCTGCTGGTCGCCGGGGTGGCGCAGCAACTGCACGTGTCGGCGGCCGTGGGGGCGTTCCTCGTGGGCATCGTCCTGTCGGGAAAACTGGCCGAGGGCGCCCAGGCGCTGCTGCTCCCGATGCGGGACCTGTTCGCAGCCATGTTCTTCGTCTTCTTCGGTCTGCAGACCGACCCGGCCAAGATCGGTCCGGTGGCCGGGCTGGCGGCGCTGCTCGCGCTGGTCAGCATGGTCACCAAACTGGTCACCGGGGCGTACGCAGCCCGGAGGGCGGGCATCGCGCGGGCGGGGCGGGTGCGTGCCGGCATGGCGCTGATCCCGCGCGGCGAGTTCAACATCGTCATCGCGGGCCTCGCCGTGACCGCCGGAGCCCATCCCGATCTGGGGCCGGTCGCGGCCGCGTACGTTCTCATCCTCGCGGCCTTCGGCCCGCTGGCCGCCCGCCTGGTCCAGCCGCTGATCATCGCGATCGCCAAGCGGGCCTGATCTCTCCGCCGCCACGCGGGTAGGACCATCGGCGTGGCGGACAAACTTGAGCCTTACCGAGGAAAGCGCGACCCCCGGCGCACGCGTGAGCCGATCCCGGAAGAGGGGCCGCTGCCGCACGGCGACGACGACACGTTCGTGATCCAGGAGCACCACGCGCGGTCTCTCCACTGGGACCTGCGGCTGGAGCGCGACGGCGTGCTCGTCTCCTGGGCGATCCCGAAGGGGCTGCCCCCGGACCCCGGCACCAACCACCTCGCCGTGCACACCGAGGACCACCCCATGGAGTACGCCCAGTTCGAGGGCGAGATCCCACAGGGCGAGTACGGCGGGGGCACCATGACGATCTGGGACCGCGGAAGGTACGAGACCGAGAAGTGGAGCGACCGCGAGGTCAAGGTGGTTCTGCGCGGCTCCCGCGCCTCGGGGCGATACGTGCTGTTCCAGACACGCGGCCGGAACTGGATGATCCACCGGATGGACCCGCCGGACGGCTCGTGGCGGCCTGCCCCCGCGCCGCTCGCTCCGATGACGCCCGTGACCCGGGCCAAGGCCCCTCGTGACGTCGACCGGTACGCCTGGGAGTTCGCGTGGGGAGGATCACGCGCGCTGGCGTACGTCGAGGGCGGCAGGCTCACCCTGCGCTCCGCCGACGGGGCGGACGTCACCGGGAAGCACGGCTGGCTGCGGACGATGGCCCCGTCGTTCGGGAGCCGGGGGGTGGTCCTCGACGGAGAGATCGTCGCTCTGGGCGGAACGCCGGTCTACGTCTGCTATGACGTGGTCTACGACGACGGCAGGGTCCTGCTGGGCGAGCCGTACGAGCGTCGCCGGGCCACGCTGGACGAGCTGGCGATCGGCGGCCCGCGCTGGCAGACCGCTCCGAGCTGGCCGGGCCAGGCCCAGGCCGTACGGCGGGCGGCGAAGGAACAGGGCCTCCCCGGAGTGGTCGGCAAGCGTCTGGACTCGCCGTACGAGCCGGGTGAGAAGTCCCCGTCCTGGGTCTTCATCCCCGTATAGCCCCCCAGATATCACGGCCCGCCGGAGCGGCCCCGGCGGCCTGGCCCGCCGGGTTGACCGGCTCCGATGCGGGCACGAAGGGGGGAGAACCGCTTCCGCGCCGCGGTGTGACGCGTGGTCGGCGGTATGGGGAAACCGCCCGGAAGTCGAGCATCCATGATCGCCGTGCCACTCGCGCTGCTGGCCGCGGCCTGCAACGCCATCGCCTCCGTGCTCCAGCGACGGGCCGCCCGCACCGCGCCGGCGAGCGAGGCGTTCCGGCTGACCCTGATCCTGGACCTGATCAGGCGTCCGTCGTGGCTCGGCGGCATCCTCGCCCTCACCGGGGGCTTCGTGTTCCAGGCGGCCGCGCTGGGCTTCGGCGGGCTCTCCCTGGTGCAGCCGCTGCTCGTCACCGAGCTGCCCATCGCGATGGTCCTCGGGGCCTGGACGTTCCGGTTCCCCGTCCGGCCGGTGACGTGGCTGGCCGTCGGCATCCTCACCTCCGGGCTCGCGATGTTCCTGATCGCGGCCGGCCCGGCAGAGGGACACGAGGTGCCCGAGACATACGTATGGTGGCTGGCGGCCGTCGTGACCGCCGGGCTGGTCGCGGTCGTGGTCGCGACCGCCAGGCTCAGCCGAGGCGAGCCACGGGCGGCGCTGCTGGGCGTGGCCGCGGCGCTCGCGTTCGCCTTCACCGCGGCGCTCATGAAGGAGACCATTCGCATCCTGACCGAGGACCCGCCCGCCGTGCTGACCTCCTGGTTCTTCTACTCCATGGTGGCCGCCGGCCTGTGCAGCGTCTTCCTGCTGCAGAACGCCTTCCAGAGCGGAACGCTGGTGGCCGTCCAGCCCGCGCTGACCGTGACCGACCCCGTGGCGAGCATCCTGTTCGGCGTCGCACTGTTCGGCGAGGACGTCCGGTCGGGTCCGTGGGTCGTGCCGGAGGCCCTCGGGATCGGCCTGATCCTCTACGGCAGCGTCCTGCTGTCGCGGTCGACCGCCGACCTGGTGCGGGCCCAGCAGGTCACCCAGACCGGCAGCCGAGAAGAGACTCGGCGGAGGCAGAGCTGAACAGCGCCCATCCCCGGGCGATCCGCCGGTCGCGCTCGGGGGTCCCGTCGAGCCGGTCGAGGGCGGCGAGCAGCCCCGCCGCGCTCGTGGCGTAGTCGCTCAGCCCGGCCGCCGCCATCGCGCGGGCGCCGTCCCGGCCATGCCCCGGGATCGGGCGGTAGCAGACGACGGGCACGCCCGCCGCGAACGCCTCCCTGCAGGTCAGTCCCGCCGCGTTGTCCACCAGCGCGTATGCCGACGCCAGCAGCTCCGGCATGTCGTCCCGCCAGCCCAGGGCGATGCCCTGCCCGGCCCTTTCGAGCCCGCGGCGCAGGGCGTCGTTGTGCCCGCAGAGGACGACGGGCACATACCGCCCCGAGCGCGCCACGGCCCGCGCGGTCTCCCCGACCTCGCCCACCCCCCACGAGCCCGCCGAGACCAGCACCAGCCGGTCGCCTGGCCCCGCGCCGATCCGCGGCACGATCCGTTGACGATCAGCCCGTTCTGGATCAGCACGTGCCGTACGGAACTCGGGGCGTACGACGGGCGCGTGGAGGTGGGCGGGGCGGCCGGTCGCGGCGGTCACGGCGAGGGCCGACGCGGGGTCGGCGCACAGATACCTGTCATTGCCCCGATGCAGCCAGAGCCGGTGGACGGCGAAGTCGGTGACGAGGACCGTGCTGGGAACGGGCAGCTTCCCACGCTCCCGGAGGCGCCCGGCCGCCTGCGCGGCCAGGTGGAAGGTCGAGACGACCTCGGCGGGCCGGCGGCGGCGCACCAGCCGCCGCAGCCGCTTCGCCGCCAGCACCGTCAGCGGCGACGCCGGGCCCGTCTGCCCCCGCGACGGGCCGGTTGTGAAGAAGACGCGGTAGATCAGCGCGTAGAGCCAGGGCGCGGAGCGCATCATCCAGCCGTACCAGCGGCGCAGTGCGGGCCCGAGCCGCATCGGCAGCAACTCCAGCACGTCGGCGACGTCGGCTGGGATGCCGTCCGCGGCGAGCCGCCTGGCCAGCTCCACCGCGACTCCGTCGTGCCCGGCCCCCATGCTCGCGGTCAGGATGAGCACCCCACCCCGCGCCGGTGCCGCCGGGTGCGTCCCGCACACTTGGAGGTGATGAACCGCCTCGCGCTCGGGATCGCCGGCATGGCCCTGCTGCACGCCGGCCCCGCCGCCACCTGGCTGCCCGCCGTACGACGCCGGCTGCCCGGTCTCGCCGGTGCTGGAGCCCCCGACCATGTCGCGCTGACCTTCGACGACGGGCCCGACCCTGAGTCGACGCCCTCGTTCCTCGACGAGCTGGCGCGGCTGCGCTGCCGGGCCACCTTCTTCGTCCTGGGCGAGATGCTGGAACGCGGCCCCGCCCTCGGCCGCCGCATCGCCGAGGAGGGTCACGAGATGGCGGTCCACGGCTGGCGGCACGACAACGCGCTCCTCACCCGGCCGGGCCGGGTGACGGCCGAGATCGGCAGGGCGGCCGGCCTGGTCACCGCCGTCACCGGAGTCCGCCCGGTGTGGTACCGGCCGCCCTACGGCGTGCTCAGCGCCGAGACCCTGGTCGCGGCCCGTCGCTGGGGGCTGCGACCCGTCCTCTGGACGGCCTGGGCCAAGGACTGGACGCGCTCGGCCACCCCCATCTCCGTGCTGAAGACCCTCGAACCCGGCCTGCGCGGCGGGGCGACCGTCCTGCTGCATGACTCCGACCACACCTCCGCCCCCGGCGCGTGGCGGTCGGCCCTCGGAGCCCTCGGGGAGCTGGTGGATCGGTGCCGTTCCGCCGGCCTCCGGGTCGGACCACTGTCTGATCACGGCCACCTCGCTTAACTGGCCTCCACCAGGGCGGTTCCTCCGCGGGAGAGGGCTCCTGGGCCGGGCACCGCACCCCGGTTCCTTCCCCGAGGGCGGCCGTGCGCCCGCTTGAGAGGGACCGCGCCTGAGGGCGGCAGGCTTTACTCCTGGCCCGCTCCGCAAACGGAGCAGAAAGGCGCGTCCGCCTTTGCGCCGCCTGACGGGGAGAACCCTCTGGACATGTCCCGGAGAGGGCGACCACTCGCGCGAGATAGGCCTTGCGCGGAGTCACCCGCGTAAAAGCCCGTGGTCGTGGTGTGGTGTTTTGCGGTCACTCGCGGCGGAGACCCTGAATGCATGTCTTCGGGGGGAGGCGACGTCCGCAACGTCGCGCTCAGGGCACGCCGGG
The DNA here is from genome assembly GCF_041262585.1 of Planotetraspora sp. GP83. Lineage (NCBI taxonomy): Bacteria > Bacillati > Actinomycetota > Actinomycetes > Streptosporangiales > Streptosporangiaceae > Planotetraspora > Planotetraspora sp. GP83. The sequence continues at coordinate 73,539 of NZ_JBGCBZ010000021.1, forward strand.
AGAACTTCCCGGTGGCGTCGCGGCTGCTGCCGCGCGAGCACCGTCGCCACCTCCTCGCGGTGTACGGCTTCGCGCGGTTCGTCGACGACATCGGTGACGAGGCAGCGCCCGCGGAACGGCCCCATCTGCTCGACACCGTCGAGGCCGACCTGGACCGCCTCTACGCCGGGCGCACTCCGCGCCTGCCGGTCACCCGCGTGCTCGCCTCGACCGTCGGGGCCTGCTCCGTTCCGGCTGAGCCGTTCCACCGGCTGGTCAGGGCCAACCGGTGCGACCAGACGGTGACCCGCTACGGCACCTTCGCCGACCTGCTGGCCTACTGCGCGCTGTCCGCCAACCCCGTCGGGCACATCGTCCTGCACATATTCGGCGCGGCCTCCCCCCTGCGGCTGGCCCTGTCGGACCGGGTCTGCTCGGCCCTCCAGGTCCTCGAACACTGCCAGGACATCGGCGAGGACTACGCGCGCGGCCGTGTCTACCTGCCTGGGGAGGACCTCCGTCGCTTCGGTTGCGCCGAGCGTGACCTGTCGGACGGCATTGGGGGCGGCGGCCCCACGGGTGCCGCGGCGGGTGGCTTGGCGGGCGGGCCGGTGAGCGGTTCCGGTTCCACGCCTGCCCGTGTGCGCCGGGTCGTCGCGGTGCAGGTCGCCCGCGCCCGGCGGCTGCTCGACGAGGGCGTGCCGCTCGCGGCGTCGCTGACCGGGTTTCCCCGCATCGCCGTGGCCGGTTACGTCGCGGGCGGCCTCGCCACCGTCGCCGCGCTGGAACGCGAGGGCTACGACGTCCTCGGACGGGCGGTACGGCCCCGCCGTACAGGACTGCTGAGCGCGTGGCTGCGCGTGCTCGCGAGAGGGAGGTGAACCTGTGACCGCGTCCGATGCCTACCGGCACTGCGAACAGGTCGTCCGACTGAGGGCGCGGAACTTCTCCTACGGGATCCGGCTGCTCCCGGGACCCAAACGGCGCGCGCTGAGCGCGGTCTACGCGTTCGCCCGGCGGATCGACGACATCGGCGACAGCGACAGGCCGGCGGACGAGCGGCTGTCCTCGCTGAAGAAGGCGCGCGCGGCACTGCGCGACCTACCGCCCGATTCGGGCGACCCGGTGCTGGTCGCGCTGCACGACGCGGCCGGCCGCTATCCGATCCCGCTCACGGCGTTCGAGGACCTGATCGACGGCTGCGAGGCGGACGTCAACGGGGCCGCCTACGAGCGATTCGACGATCTGCTGACCTACTGCCGCCGCGTCGCCGGATCGATCGGACGGCTCTCCCTGGGCGTCTTCGGGACCCAGGACACGAGCACCCAGGACACCAGCAGCCGGGACACCAGCAGGGACACAGGGACCGGCCGTAGCCGGGACGCCGGCATTCGGGACCCCGTCGTCCAGGAGCCCGTCGTCCAGAACACCGCCGTCACGGTCATCCGCCCCGACAGCGACGGCTCCCCCGGCATGCGCGCCAACGGCAGCCGGATCACCGGCGTCCCCACCCGCCGCGCCGGGACGGAAGCCCCGGCAGAGGGACAGACCGAGGCCGCGCGGCTGGCGGACGCCCTCGGGGTGGCCCTCCAGCTCACCAACATTCTCCGGGACCTGTACGAGGATCGCCTCGCCGGCCGGACCTACCTGCCGGCCGAGGACCTCGAACGGTTCGGATGCACCCTCGGCCTGGACTCCTCGGGCCGGTTCGCCGACCCCCCGGAGCGGCTGGCCCAGCTGATCCGGTTCGAGGCCGACCGGGCGCTCGGCTGGTACACGACCGGGACGCGCCTGCTGCCCATGCTCGACCGGCGCAGCGCCGCCTGCGCCGGGGTGATGGCGGGCATCTACCAGCGCCTTCTCGCCCGGATCGCCGCGGATCCGGCCGAGGTGCTGACCGCGCGCCTGTCGGTCCCTTCGTGGGAGAAGGCCATGGTCGCCGCGCGAGCCGTCGCGGGAGCGGGCCGATGAGCGCCCCGGCGGCACCGGTCGCGATCGTCGGCGGCGGGCTCGCGGGCATCGCCGCCGCCTTGGCGCTGGGGGAGGCCGGGTGCCCCGTGACGGTGTACGAGGCTCGTCCCAGGCTCGGTGGCGCGGCCCACTCCTTCCGGCGGGACGGCCTCGCGGTCGACAACGGCCAGCACGTCTTCCTCCGCTGCTGCACGGCCTATCGGGGGCTGCTCGACCGTCTGGACGGCTCCCGGCGGGTGCGGCTCCAGGACCGGTTCGACGTCCCCGTCCTCACGCCCGACGGGCGGACGGGCCGTCTGCGCCGGGCCGCGTTGCCGGGGCCGCTCCACCTTCTTCCGGCGCTCGTGACGTACTCCCTGCTTCGCCCGGCGGACAGGGCGCGGGCGGTGCGCGGTTCGCTCGCGCTGCGCAGGCTCGACCCGGCCGACCCGGCCCTCGACCAGATCGACCTGGGAAGCTGGCTCGCCGCCCACGGCCAGCGCGACGCCGCCAGGCAGGCCCTCTGGGAGCTGTTCGCCGTGGCGGCCCTCAACGTGGGAGCCGACGAGGCGGCCCTCGGACCGGCGGCGATGGTCTTCCAGACGGCCCTGCTGGGCCGGGCGGACGCCGCCGACATCGGCGTTCCCGCCGTGCCGCTCGGCGAGCTCCACAGCACCGCGGCGGAGGCGGCCATCGTCAAGGGCGGCGGCCGGGTCCGGCTGTCGGCGAGGGTCGAGGCGGTCGAGCCGGGGCCCGCGATCGTCGTGAAGGGCACGAGGATCGAGGCGTCCGCCGTCATCGTCGCGACGCCTCACGAGCAGGCCGCGAAGCTCGTTCCCGAGCAGGCCGCCCCTGATCGGGCACGGTGGAGCGGCCTCGACGCCAGCCCGATCGTCAACGTGCACGTCGTCTATGACCGGCCGGTCACCCGTCTGCCGTTCGCCGCCGTCGTCGGCTCACCGGTGCAGTGGGTCTTCGACAAGACGGCCGCCGGCGGCCTGGGCGAGGGGCAGTACCTCACCGTGTCCGTGTCCGCCGCGCACCGGTGGATCGACACGTCGGTCTCGCGGGTGCGGGCGGAGTTCGTCCCCGAGTTGGAGCGGCTCTTCCCCGAGGCGGCCCGGGCGCTCGTCACCGACTTCTTCGTCACGAGGGAGCGGCGGGCGACGTTCCGCCAGGCGCCCGGCAGCGGCGCCCTCCGCCCGGCGGCGGCGACCCGCTGGCCGGGGCTCTGCCTGGCCGGCGCGTGGACCGACACCGGCTGGCCGGACACGATGGAGGGGGCCGTCCGCAGCGGGCTCGACGCGGCCCGGCTGGTCAGGCGCCATCTGCGCCTGGGACAGGCCGACGGGTCGCCGTCATGACCACGCTCCGCGCCGCCCCGCCCGTCTCAGGCGTACGGCTCACCCTGGACGCGGCCCGCGACCACCTGCTGGGCCTCCAGTCGCCCGAAGGGTGGTGGAAGGGCGAACTGCAGACCAACGTGACCATGGACGCCGAGGACCTGCTGCTCCGCGAGTTCCTGGGCATCCGCGCGCCTGAGGACACCGCCGAGGCGGCCCGCTGGATCCGCTCGGAGCAGCGGGACGACGGCACGTGGGCCAACTTCCACGGCGGGCCGGGTGATCTCTCCACCACCGTCGAGGCGTACGTCGCGCTGCGGCTCGCCGGTGACCTCCCCTCCGCCCCGCACATGCGCGCCGCGGCCGATTTCGTACGGCAGGCCGGCGGCATCGAGGGCGCCCGCGTGTTCACCCGCATCTGGCTGGCGATGTTCGGGCAGTGGCCCTGGGAGAGGTTGCCGGTCCTCCCGCCGGAGCTGATCTTCCTGCCGTCGTGGTTCCCGCTCAACGTCTACGACTGGGCCTGCTGGGCCCGGCAGACGATCGTGCCGCTCACCATCGTGAGCGCGCGGCGGCCGGTCCGCCCGCTGCCGTTCGGCCTCGCCGAGCTGCGCACCGGGCGTTCCGCGCGGACCCGTCAACGGGCGGGCCGGGACGCGGTGCCGGGCTGGGACGCGGTGTTCAGGGCCCTCGACCGGGGGCTGCACGGCTACGAGCGGCGGCCGGTCGGGAGCCTGAGGCGCGCCGCCATGAGGCGGGCCGCCGAGTGGATCGTGGCCAGGCAGGAGCTCGACGGCTGCTGGGGCGGCATCCAGCCCCCATGGGTGTACTCCCTGATCGCCCTCAACCTGTGCGGCTACGACATCGCTCATCCCGTGATGCGGCGGGGCGTGGAAGGGCTCGACCGGTTCACCGTCCGGGACGAGAGGGGCCGCAGGCTGGAGGCATGCCAGTCGCCGGTGTGGGACACCGCCCTCGCGATGAACGCCCTGCTCGACGCGGGTCTCCCCGGCGACCATGCCGCCCTGGGCCAGGCCGCCGGGTGGATGGCGGGCCAGGAGATCAGGGGCCCGGGCGACTGGGCCGTGCGGCGGCCGTCGCTGCCGCCGGGCGGCTGGGCGTTCGAGTTCGACAACGACTGGTATCCGGACGTCGACGACACCGCCGAGACGATCCTGGCCCTCCGCCGGGTGAGCCATCCGGATGTGCGGCCGGTCATCGGCCGCGCGCTTCGCTGGATGACGGGAATGGCCTCCAAAGACGGCGGCTTCGCGGCCTTCGACGCCGACAACACCCGCGAACTGTGCACCCGCCTGCCGTTCTGCGACTTCGGCGCCGTCATCGACCCACCGTCCGCCGATGTGACGGCCCACGTCGTCGAGGCGCTGGCGGCCGAGGGACACGCCCACTCCGGCGTCGTACGGCGGGCCGTCGTCTGGCTGCTCAAGGCGCAGGAACCGGGCGGATCCTGGTTCGGCCGCTGGGGCGCCAACCACGTGTACGGCACTGGAGCCGTGCTCCCCGCCCTCATCGCGGCGGGCGTGCGCCCGGACGCCACGTGCGTACGGCGGGCCGTCACCTGGCTGGAGAACCATCAGAACGGCGACGGCGGCTGGGGAGAGGACATGCGCTCCTATGACGATCCCGCCTGGATCGGGCGCGGCGAGTCCACGCCGTCCCAGACCGCATGGGCGCTCATGGCACTGCTCGCGGCGGGGGAGCGGACCCCGGCGGTCGAGAGGGGCGTCGAATGGCTCGTCCGCCGCCAGCGTCCGGACGGCACCTGGGACGAGCCCCACTTCACCGGGACCGGATTCCCCGGAGACTTCTACATCAACTACCACCTCTACCGGCTCGTCTTCCCGATCAGCGCCCTCGGCCGCTACCTCACCCGCGAGGGGCCGCCATGACACCGAGCGGCCTGGTCATCTGCGCCGCGCTGAGGATCGAGACGCTCGCCGTCCGCCGCGGCCTTCCCGCCTCATCCGATGTGCGGGTCGTCCGCACCGGGTTCGGGCCGTCCCGGGCTCGCCGCGCGGCCGGGCGGCTGACGGGCTTCGGCGCGCTGGCCGTGACCGGCTTCGGAGGCTCCGCCGACGACGGCCTCCACCCCGGCGACGTCCTGGTGGCGAGCGAGGTCCGCTTCGGCGGCGCAGTGGTGCCGTGCCCGTCGGCGGGGCTCCTGGCCCGAGACCTGGCGAGTGCGGGGCTGACCGTCCAGACGGGGCCGCTGGCCACCCGCGATCACATCGTGACGGGAAGGGAACGCGGCCGTCTCGCCGGGCGGGGAGTGCGAGCGGTCGACATGGAGAGCGGTCCTCTCGCGTTCACAGCGGGCGGCCTGCCGTTCGCCGTCGTGCGTGTGATCGTCGACACCCCTGCCTTTCCCCTGCTCAGCGTGGCCACCCTGCGGCAGGGACGGGCGGCCTGCCGTGTTCTCCGCCGGGTGGGCCCGGTCCTCGCGCGCCACTTCGCGTTACCGAAGGAGGTCGGGTCCTGATGCCGATGCCGATCCGGCAGAGCCTGCGCGTCAGCGCGTACATCCTCCGCCAGAGACTCCGCCGCCGCGCGAAGTTCCCGCTGCTGGTGGAGCTGGAGCCGCTGTTCGCCTGCAACCTGAAATGCGCGGGATGCGGCAAGATCCAGCACCCTGCCGACGTGCTGAAACAGCGGATGTCCGTCGAGCGGGCCGTCGCCGCGGTGGAGGAGTGCGGGGCGCCCATGGTGTCGATCGCGGGCGGCGAGCCGCTCATGCATCCGCAGATCGGCGAGATGGTCCGGGAGCTCGTGGCGCGTAGGAGATACGTCTTCCTGTGCACCAACGCGCTGCTCATTCCCAGGAAGATCGACCAGTTCACGCCCTCGCCGTACTTCGCCTGGACCGTCCACATCGACGGGTTACGCGAGCGTCACGACGCCTCGGTGTGCAAGGAGGGCGTGTTCGACGAGGCCGTCGCGGCGGTGCGGGAGTGCCGGCGCCGGGGCTTCCGGATCACCACGAACACCACGTTCTTCAACACCGACAGCGCGCGGACGGTGGTCGAGGTGCTCGACTTCCTCAACGACGACCTGCGTGTGGACGAGATGATGATCTCCCCCGGATACGCCTACGACAAGGCGCCGGACCAGGACTGCTTCCTCGGGGTGCGAGAGACCCGGGAGCTGTTCCGCGAGGCCTTCGCCGGGGGCAACCGCGGGCGATGGCGGTTCAACCACTCGCCGCTGTTCCTCGACTTCCTGGAGGGAAAGGTCGACTTCCCGTGCACCGCGTGGGCCATCCCGTCGTATTCGGTCTTCGGCTGGCAGCGGCCCTGCTACCTGATGGCGGACGGCTACGCCGCGACCTACCGGGAGCTGATCGAGACCACGGATTGGAGCTCCTACGGCAGGGGCCGTGACCCCCGGTGCGCCAACTGCATGGCCCATTGCGGGTACGAGCCCACCGCCGTCTTCGCCACTCTCGGTTCGCTCAGGGAGTCGCTCCGCGCGATGCGCGGCCACTGAGCGCGGCCAGCACCCTGAAAGGTCCGGGCGCGGCGCCCCTCAGACGGGCGGGCAGCCGCAGCCAGCCCGGCACGAACGCCTCCGCCTGATCGCGCTCCACCGTCCGGGTGATCGCCCTGGCCACGCGCTCGGGCGGGATCGGAGCAGGCCAACGGCGGGCGTACGGAGCACCGCGCCGGGCGAAGAACGGCGTGTCGACGACGCCGGGCAGCACGACGGACACCCCTATGCCTGCGCACATTCCGGCGGCCTCTTGGCGCAGGCTCTCGGCGAAGACGAGAAGCCCCGCCTTGGCCGCCGAGTACACCGCCTCACCGGGCACGCCGACGGCGCCCGCGATCGAGGCGACGAAGACCACGTGGCCTCGTCCGCGCTCGATCATGGCGGGCAGAAGCAACTTGGCGAGCGTGATCGGGGCCGTCAGGTTGACGGCGATCACCCGCTCGATGGCGTCGTCCGGCATCGCGGTGAGCGGCCCGGCCCAGCCCTCTCCGGCGTTGCTCACGAGGACGTCCACGGGCCCGGCACGCTCGGCCAGCCCGGCCGCGTCCGTGATGACGTCGGCGGGGACGGCCCGGCCGCCCGTCTCCGAGGCGATTGCCTGCAATCTTCGCTCGTCGCGCCCGGACAACACGAGGCAGGCGCGCTTACCCGCCATGGCGCGGGCGGTGGCGGCCCCGATGCCCGACGAGCCCCCGGTGATCAGGACTCGGGCCCCCTCGAGCCTCACGCCTCGCCGGTCCTCTGCGGACTGTCAGGCCGTCGTGTCATGGGCATCGCGGTCGTCCCCTCGTCTCGTACGACGCACGCTAGCGAGCCGCGCGCAAAGGCCGCCCCAATGGTGACTCCACGGACGTCCGAGGAGCACGCGGTACGGCTATGACGCCGATAGCCGCAAGGACGTCGTAGGGCGCAGATCACGAGCGAGAGACGCGCAGCTCCCGGGGCATGTCCGGGACTCCGTGTATGATCACGCCGGGGTGGGGGTGTCAGGCTTTGAGCTGGGCGGTGAGCTCGTCCGTGCGTGCCGTGCTGCCCCAGAACCACTCCACGTGGGCCTCCCGGCGCCGGTCCCGCAGCCAGGAGTCGAAGAGGCGCCGCTCGACGACCTTCCTGGTGATCTCGTCCAGAGCCGCGGGCTCCACGGCCAGCACACAGGTCACGGCGGAGCCCCCGTCGTCCAGCCTGTGCGGCCCGAGGACCGCGCCCGCCCGCGCGTCCCCGGCCTGCTCGCCGTGGAGGGCGACGAGGTCCTCCCTGTGGTTGCCCTCCATCCGGCAGGTGGCCAGGCCGCCCAGCATGGCCTCCGTGGCCAGGACGATCGGCTCCTCCCCGTCGCGGAGGCGGGCCGCCGCGCTCCCGGCCTCGGCGGCGTCGCCGTAGCGGAGCCGTACGACCCGGAGGCGGTCGAAGGCGTCACGGTGCTCGGCGAAGTAGTCCTCGGCCCGCCCGGCCGTGACCCGGGCCCGCAGCGACGCCACCGCCGCCTCGGCGGCGACGACCTCCTCCAGCCGGGCGTGGCCGATCCCGCGTTCGGCCATCCACGCCTGGGTCGCCCGTGTGGTGAGCAGACCACGGGCCCGGCGGAAGGCGTCCATCGCGCGCTGCAGCTCCTCGTCGGCCGGATCGGCCCGCGCCGCGGCGACGGCCTCCTCCACCAGGCAGGCGTTGACCAGGCGGATCGCCAGCCCCGCGTCCCACAGCGCGTCCAGCAGGGAGACGGCCTGCTCGATGAGCACGTCCGTGCCGTTGACCCGGAGAACGAGCTGCTCGCCCGACCGCTGACCGCCGCGCAGAGGCCAGGGGATCGCGCGGTCAGGGGCGAAGGCCAGAGACACGGTGCCACCGGGGGAGGGGAGGAGCAGGTCGTAGTGGTAGTCGCCGGTGGCGGCCTCGCGCTGCCACACCAGCCGCATGCCGACCCCCGGGATGGGCCGCGCGCAGTCCGTCGAGCCGCTTACGCGCCTCGTCCGGCGTCGTTCCGTCCAGCTCGCGCAGCCACCGCAGCGCGTCGCCGAGGACGCCGTCCGTCACGGCGCCGGTGGCCGCTTCCGTCACGCTGGTCATGATCAGGATCCTTCCAGGAGGAGGTCGCAGATGGCCTGGCTGATCGGCAGGCCGGTCAGCTCCTCGATCCAGAGCCACTGGCCGTTGGGATTGACCTCCAGGAAGACGTACTCGCCCGCCGGAGTGAGGATCAGGTCGAAGGCGCCGTACAGCAGGCCGAGGCGGTCCGCCATGGCCAGGCACCGCCGGGCGACGTCGCCGGGAAGCCGGTGCACCCGGTGGGGTGTGACGTCCGTGTTGTACCGTCGCCAGTCCAGACGCGACCGGTTGGCCGCCTGCGAGTGGATCTCGGCGGCGAAGACCCGCCGGCCGACGACGGTGACGCGCAGCTCCACCCGTTTGGGGACGTACTCCTGCACGATGACCGGGCAGAACCGCAGGGCGTCCGCGTAGGCCACGTCGCGAGGCGAAACCGGCTCGCAGAACCGGGAGATCGTGCCCCCGCCTCGGAGGTTCTCGACCCACGGCGCGCCGAACGGCTTGGTGACGATCCGGCCGTCGTGGCGGTCGTGGAAGTCCCACAGCGCCTCGGCCCGCGTCGCGATCAGCGTCTCCGGGATCGCGAAGCCGAGCTCGGCCGCCAGGAGCAGCTGCGACGACTTGCGCCCGGCCCGCCGGAACACTGACTCCGCCGCGGGCACCTTGCGGCACGGCAGGTGCTCCCAGAGGTCGGAGATCAGAGCCTGGCTCTCCCGCGCGGCGTGCTCCGCGACCGCGGGGTCGGTCAGCTCCGGGTGGGCGGCAGGCGGAAGCGGACGGCGCCACCACAGGGCGGTCAGCGAGCCGAGGTCGACCGTGCCGGTCTCGGCGCGGAGCAGACGGCGGACGGGCTCGCCGCGGGGGTACGTCAGCTCGACGTGCGCCTTCGCCGGATAGTGCCGGTGGTCGAACACCGTGACGCGCGCGCCGCGCGCGGTGAGCAGGCCGCCGACCCGCTCGGCGTGCGAGTCTCCGTCGCCGGTCAGGACGAGAACGTGCGGTGCGGACACGGGTTTCCCCCTGTGCGGCCTCTACGTGGCCTGGGTCTGGCCGGTGTACGGCCTCTGTGCGGGTGGGCTTTCCCCCTCACCCTGCGAGGCCCCGCTTGGATCTCGCTTGCGACCGGTTGGAGAACGGCCGAGCCCCGCCGAAAGACGAGACGGGGACGCCGGAACGGCGCCCCCGTGTGATGCGGCCGGTTTCGTCAGTCGGCGCAGCAGACGCCCGGCGGGTCGATGTAGGTCCCCATGGAGACCTCGACCCGCTGGCCGCCGTGAATGCCGAGCAGCGCGCTCTCGTCGAGTTCGGCGCCCACGGCGGACAGCTCGCCGAGTTCGGTTCTCGTGGTGCTCATTTCCATCCCCTTTTCGCAGGAAGGCCGGTCGGCGTCATCGTTCAGCGATCGTCTTGTGAATGGCTTGTACATGGCTGGATCTTCGCCTCCGCGCCACGCCGCCGGCCGCGCTAGTTTGGGGGCATGAAAACCCTGGTTTTCGACGGCGACTGCGGGTTCTGCACGACATGTGTGAACTTCGTCGAGCGCCGGATGCGGACTCGCGCGCGGATCACCCCATGGCAGTTCGCCGACCTGGCCGGGCTGGGCACGACGGCCGAGAGGGCGCGGTACGAACTGCTCTGGGTCGAGGGCCACGACGGGGCCACCAGGGTGTACGGCGGGGCGCAGGCGGTGGCCAGGCTGCTCATCGACGCCGGGCTGCCGTGGAGCCTTCTGGGCTGGATCGTCCGGATGCCCCCGTTCCGGTGGCTAGCCCACGGTCTCTACCGCCTCGTCGCCGACAACCGCGAGCGGCTGCCCGGCGGCACCCCCGCCTGCGGGATCAGGCGCTCGGCGGCGTAGCCGTTCCAGCGGCAGGAAGGCCGTCAGGCAGATCACGTGCGGCAGGAAGTGGATCGTGATCACGGCCCAGGTCGTCAGGTGGAACCCGAGGAAGAACGCCACGCCCGCGTAGAGCCGCCGGCCGCGCAGGAACAGCAGGACCGGTGACGCCACCTCGGCCAGCAGGATGCCCCATTGGGCGAACCACAGCAGCCCCGGAACGCTCGCGAAGAACCCGCCGAGGAAGGTGCCGCGGCGGCTGACGGCCCACTGGAAGGTCGCCCCGTTGGGCCACCCCCACCCGCCCCAGCGGATCTTGGCGTACGCGGACAGGAAGTACGTGGCGACCACCGCGACCTGGACGCAGCGCACCGCCCACCCCGCGGCCTGTCCCTGAGCTTGATGACTTTGATCATCACATGGAGCGCGGTGATCCGGGGCTCGGCGGGGCGGAGCCTGGCGTGCGCGTCCGCGAGTTCCTGGAGCAGCGAGGGCTGCCTCGCGTAGCGCCCGAGCTGGCCCTCCAGTTCGGCTCTGCGGATGCCGACGTATTCGGGCTCGATCGGTATTTCGACCCGGTTGCCCGCAGCGGTGTCCGCTTCGAGGAAGACGGATTTGATCTCTCCATCGGGCGGGATGCTGAACGCGTACTGCACCATGGGCCCGAAGGAAAACAGGTCATCGGTGCCCGCGACGGTGCCATAGCCGAGCGCGGCCAGAACCACTCCTGTGACGGCAAGACGCCATGCCTTCGCGTTTCGGGAAAGAGTCTCCTCACCCCCGCGTGAGCTCATGGGTCAGCAACGTGGCACGCTTAAACCTGAATGATCACTATAAATGTGGACACATTAGTGGAACCCCCGCAAAGTCATTTTTATCGGTGCCGCACTAAAGCCCTGAGAAGGCCACAGATAAGGCTCAAATGGGCGGAATCGGAATTCGCCCTGGCGGGCCTCCATGACCTCTGCGAACGTACGGCGCACCCGCCCTCGGAAGGCGGGAACCGGTGTGGTTGGGTCGGTGCTGTGATCGCCGACGTGCTGGGGCTGGCCGGGGTGGGCGTGCTGGCCGGGGTGGTGAGCACGGTCGTGAGCCTGGCGTCGATCGTCTCGTATCCGGCGCTGCTGGCGTTCGGGCTGCCGCCGCTGAGCGCGAACGTCACCAACACCGTCGCGCTGCTGTTCACCGGCATGGGCGCGGCCGCCGGGTCGAGGCCCGAGCTGGCCGGACAGGGCAGGCTGCTGCTCCGGCTCGGCTGGGTCACCGCGCTGGGCGGCGCGGCGGGCGCGGGCCTGCTGCTCGTGACGCCGTCACGGACCTTCGAGCTGATCGCGCCCTGGCTCATCGCCGCCGCGTCGCTGCTCCTGCTCCGCCCGCCGCGGCCCGGCCATGCGAGCCTGGGAGGCCGGGAGGGCTGGACGTTGCGCGCGGCGCTGTTCGGCGTCGCCGTCTATCTCGGATATTTCGGGGCGGCGGGCGGCATCATCATGTTCGCGGTGCTCGCCTCGGCGCTCGACCAGCACCCCGCCAGGGTCAACGCCGTCAAGAACGTCGTCTCCGCGCTGGCGAACGGCGTGGCCGCCGCCGGGTTCGCGCTCTTCGGGCCGGTGCAGTGGTCGGCCGCGGCGCCGCTCGCGGCGGGGTTCCTCGTGGGCGGCTGGCTGGGCCCGGCGCTCGCCCGCCGGCTTCCCGGGCAGACGCTCCGGATCGCCGCCGCCGTCTGCGGCCTGGCCGTCGCGGTCAAGCTCGGGTTCGACGCCTACCGGGCCACCCCCTGACCGGTCAGGGGGTGGGCGCCGAGGTGGCTTCGGCGTGCCGGGCGCGGAGGCGCTCCCGGATCTCCTCCGGGGTGTACGCCCGGCGCCTGCGCTCCGCGCGGGCGATCACCACGCCGGTCGCCGCGACCCCCGCGAAGGCCGCCAGACCGAGAATCTTCCACCACCGCCGCATGTGCTTAGGCTACTGGTGTGCCTGGCATACGGATAAGTCTCGACAAAGCCATCGACCTCACCCGGACCGGCGACGTGTGGGTGTTCCGGGGGCGCACGGTGCCCGACCGGGCCATCCAGGTCACCACGAACAGCCCCGTCAACCACGTGGGCATGGCGGTCGTCATCGAGGACCTGCCTCCGCTGATGTGGCACGCCGAGCTGGGCCGTTCGCTGCCCGACCTGTGGTCGGACACGCACCAGCGCGGCGTCCAGCTTCACGACCTGCGCGACGCGGTCCGCGTCTGGGCCACCAAGTACGGCCAGCGGGCCTGGCTGCGCCAGCTCGAACCTCCCGCGGGCCGGGACATGGAGGACGCCGTCCTGCGCACGATCGCCCGCCTCGACGGCACGCCGTTCCCATCGACGGCCCGGCTCGCCGGCCGTTGGCTGCGCGGGCGGCTGCCCAACCTCAAGGAGTTCCTCAACCTCAGACGGAGCGACACCGCTCTGGAGACGGCCTACTGCGCGGAGGTCGTCGCCGTCACCTATGAGGCCATGGGGCTGCTGCCGGGGGGGCGCCGCCCGAACTGGTACGACCCGGGCAGGTTCTGGAGCGGGGACAACCTCTCCCTGACCGGCGGGGCGCGGCTCGGCGGGGAGATCGCCGTGGACATCCCTGGGGACATCCCTGGCGACATCCCTGGCGACATCCCGGGGAACGTCCCGCCGGTCACACCCTAGGGACGATTTCACGACGACCGTCAACCTGGCACGGCGGCGGCGCGTCAGACTACGCACCGTTCGTACAGACGTGGAGGGCAGGGGCCTATGCCTACTCCTGAGATCCGCCGCGAAGGTCTCGCTGATCTCAATGAACGCGAATGTCAGGCGCGCCGGGCGCTCGACGCGATACGACGTCAAGGCCCGGAGGCGGTGCAGGAGGAGACGCTCCGGATGAAGGCCGAGCTGGTCCGGCTGTACGGCTGGGAGGGGTACGAGCGCGTCATGGCCAAGATGGAGAGCGACCTGGCCCGGCTGCGCGACCCGCGCTGAACACGGCTGCCGGGAGCCTTCGGCTGATTCCGCACCCTCGGGGTGCATGATCACGAATGACGTATGGCCAGGTCCGTAGCCATACATGGGAACCCTGCATGATCACGCCCGGCGTCGGCGCACGTCAACGCGGGTCCGCCGGAACCTATGCATGATCACCATTACATAAATATCGTTGACATCCAATCCTTCTATTCCTACTGTACGAGTAGGTTTTAAAGGAAAGGGCGCTTAACGTGCACCAGAGAACTCTCGCCGGTCTGATCGTTCCCGTAGTCGCTCTGCTCGCGCTGACCGCCTGCGGGGGCGCCCCCGCCGTGCGGAAGGATCCGGGCGGCGCCCCCACCAGGGGCGGGAAGCTGACCTTCGCGGTCAACGCCGAGCCCACCTGCCTCGACCCCCACCAGAGCCCGCAGGACGTGACGGGCCTGTTCACCCGCCCCGCGCTCGACTCGCTCGTCTCCCTCGACACCGAGGGGAACATCCACCCGTGGCTGGCGACCTCCTGGAAGGTCTCGCCCGACCAGAAGAGCTACACCTTCACGCTGCGCAAGGGTGTGAAGTTCAGCGACGGCACCGCGTTCGACGCCGCGGCCGTGAAGGCCAACCTCGACCACATCGTCAGCCCGGCGACCAAGTCGCAGCTCGCCGCGGGGTTCATCACGCCCTACACCGGCACGGATGTGGTGGACCAGTACACCGCCAAGGTCAACTTCTCCAAGCCCCACTCGCCGTTCCTCGCGGCGCTCGCCACGGCGTACTTCGGCATCGAGTCGCCCCAGTCGCTCAAGCAGCCACAGGACACGCTCTGCGGGAAGGTCGTCGGCTCGGGGCCGTTCGTCATCGACGCGTGGACGCCCAAGCAGGGCATCACCTACCACCGCAACCCCGGCTACAACTGGGCGCCGGAGAACGCCAAGCACCAGGGCGAGGCCTACCTCGACAACCTCGAGATGAAGGTCATCACGGAGAACGCCGTCCGGCTGGGCGCGCTCACCAGTGGCCAGGTCGACGCCATCGCCAGCGTCCCGCCGATCAGCGTGAAGCAGGTCAAGGCCAGCCCGGCGCTGACGGTCGAGACGCGCCAGGCTCCCGGCGGCAACTACAACTACTACCCGAACACTGCCTCCGGCGTGTTCACGGACAAGCGCGTACGGCAGGCGTTCCGCGACGGGATCGACTTCGCCACCATCGTGAACAAGCTCTACTTCGGGACCTACCAGCCCGCCTCCAGCCCGGTGTCACCCAGCACGGCCGGCTACGACAAGGGCACCGAGACCCAGTGGAAGTACGACCCGGCCGAGGCCGCGCGGCTGCTCGACGAGGCCGGCTGGACCGCCCGGGACTCGGAGGGCTACCGCACCAAGGACGGCAAGCGGCTGACCGTGCGGTGGCCGTTCTTCAAGGCCACCGTCCGGGAGGGCCGCGACACGCTGACCGACCAGGTGCAGGCCGAGGCGAAGAAGCTCGGGATCGACGTGGCCATCACCAACCCGCCCAGCATCGGCGAGTTCGTCACGACGTTCATCAAGGGCGACTACGACCTCGTCGACTTCAGCTGGCAGCGGGCCGACGGCGACGCCCTGCGGAACCTGTTCGCCATCGACAGCATCTCCACGCCCACCGTGTTCGGCCAGAACGCCGCCCGCTACTCCGACAAGGAGGTCGACGGCTGGCTGAACGACGCGCTGGCCACCACCGACAACGCCAAGCGCGCCGAGCTCTACGCCAAGGTGCAGCACAAGGTGACCGACGAGGCCGTGGTCTTCCCCGTCTACATCTTCAACTACGTGCTGGGAGCCTCGAAGAAGACGCACGGCATCGGATGGGAGCCCCAGGCGTACCCCACCTTCTACGACGCGTGGGTCGTCCAGGGATGACGGCACGCGCATCGGTGGCCGGCCGCCGGGTCGCCGTCCGGCTGGCCACCTCGCTCCTCGTCCTCTGGGGGGCGGTGACCGCCGCGTTCGTCGCGCTGCATCTCACCCCCGGCGACGTCGTGGACGTGCTGATCGGCAACTCGACCGTCACCCCCGAGGTGCGGGCGGCGATCATCTCCGAATACGGGCTCGACCGGCCGCTGTCCGTCCAGTACGTGACCTACCTGGGCCGGGTCGTCCGCGGCGACCTGGGCCGGTCCTACCAGCTGCACCAGCCGGTCGCCGAGGCGATCGGCTCGCAGATCGGCGCGTCGGTCCAGCTCACGGTCACCGCGTTCGCGCTGGCGGCGGTCGTGGCGGTGACGGTCGCCGTGCTGACCGCGAAGCGTTCGCGCTGGATCCGGGGCCTGTTCTCGGGAGTGGAGCTCGTCGGAGTCTCCATCCCGTCCTTCTGGGGCGGCATCCTGCTCCTGACGTTCTTCTCGTTCACGCTGGGGCTGTTCCCCGTCACCGGCGGCCTCGCGCTTCCGGCGGTCGCCCTCGCCGTCCCCGTCACCGCCGTGCTGACCCAGGTGCTCAGGGAGGGGCTCGAGCTCACGCTGGACGAGCCGTTCATCCTGACGGCCCGCTCCCGCGGCATGGCCGACCTCGCCGTGCGCGTACGGCACGCCCTGCGGCACGCGCTGCTGCCGACCGTGACGCTCGCGGGCTGGTTCGTCGGCGTGCTGTTCGGCGGGGCGGTCATCGTCGAGGAGGTCTTCTCCCGCGAGGGCATCGGACGGCTGACGCTGACGGCGGTCACCTCCAAGGACCTGCCCGTGGTGATGGGCGTGGTGCTCGTCTCCGCGACCGTCTACGTCGTCGTCAACATCCTGATCGACGTGTTCTACCTGGTCATCGACCCCAGGCTGCGAGGCGCCCGATGACGGTCCCCCTCCTGACGTCCCCCCGGACGGGCCGCCGGATCCCGCGCGCCGGGGTGTGGGCGGCGACGCTCTTCATCGCCGTGGTCGCCGTCGTGGCGCTGGCGCCCGGCCTCGTCGTCCACGGCTCGCCGAACGACGCCGACGCCCTCGCCGCGCTCCAGCCTCCGGGAGGCGCCCACCTGCTCGGCACCGACGCCAACGGGCGCGACGTGTTCGCCCGCGTGGTGTTCGGCGCGCGGCCGTCCCTGCTCGCCGGGCTGGGCGCCACCGCGCTCGCGGTCGCCGTGGGCACCGTGCTCGGCCTGCTCGCCGCCCTCGGCGGGCGGCTGCTGGACGAGATCACCATGCGGTTCGTCGACGTGCTGCTCGCGCTGCCCGGCCTGCTGCTGGCGCTCCTCGTCATCACCGTCGTCGGGCGCGGCACGTTCAACGCCATCCTGGCCATCGCGGCGTACACACTGCCGAGCTACGCCCGGCTGGTCCGCGCCCAGACGCTGGTCATCCGGCGCTCCGGCTACGTCGAGGCGGCGACCTCGCTCGGGCTCACGCCGGGACGGATCATCCTGCGGCACGTCCTGCCGAACGCGTTCGCGCCGCTGCTCGTGGTGGCCACGATCGAGGTCGGCACGGCGCTCGTCGCCGCGGCGTCGCTGAGCTTCCTCGGCCTCGGCCCCCAGCCGCCCGCGCCCGAATGGGGATCGATGCTCTCCCAGGGGCGCGACTACTTCTCGATCGCCTGGTGGATGGCCGTCTTCCCCGGCCTGGCGATCACGCTCACCGTGCTCTCCGTGACGGTCGCCGGCCGGCACCTGCAGCGCCGCGTGGAAGGGAGGCTCACGTGACCGGCCCGATCTCCCTCGCCCCCATCTCCGAAGACCCCATCGTGGAGGTCGCCGACCTGCGCGTGTCTTTCGGCGAGGTGCGGGCCGTCCGCGGCGTCTCTCTCGCCGTGCATCCGGGGGAGTGCGTCGCCATCGTCGGCGAGTCGGGCTCGGGCAAGAGTGTCACCGCCCGGACCCTCATCGGGCTCACCGGGGACGGCGCCGCCGTACGGGCCGGGTCGCTCACCGTGGCGGGGCAGGACGCCAGTCGGTACGGCGAGCGGCAGTGGCGCGCGGTCCGCGGAACGCAGGTCGGCTACGTCCTGCAGGACGCGCTGGTCTCCCTCGACCCCCTGCGGCCCGTCGGACGGGAGATCGGCGAGACCCTGCGCCTCCACCGGGCCGCGCCGCGCGGCACGGTCACCGAGCGGGTGGTGGAGCTGCTCCGCGAGGTGGGCGTTCCCGAGCCCGAGCTGCGCGCCGGGCAGTATCCCCACCAGCTCTCCGGCGGCCTGCGCCAGCGCGCGCTGATCGCCTCGGCGATCGCCTGCCACCCGCGGCTCCTGATCGCCGACGAGCCGACCACGGCCCTCGACGTCACCGTGCAGGCGCAGATCCTCCGCCTCCTCGCCGCGCGCAAGCGGTCCGGTACGGCACTGCTCCTGATCAGCCACGACCTGG
This sequence comes from Planotetraspora sp. GP83, assembly GCF_041262585.1. Classification (NCBI taxonomy): domain Bacteria; kingdom Bacillati; phylum Actinomycetota; class Actinomycetes; order Streptosporangiales; family Streptosporangiaceae; genus Planotetraspora; species Planotetraspora sp. GP83. Next base: position 91,490 of record NZ_JBGCBZ010000021.1, read on the forward strand.
CCGTCGTCGCCGAGCTGGCGGACCGGGTCCTGGTGATGAAGGAGGGCGTGGTCGTGGAGGAGGGGCCGCCCTCGGAGGTCCTGCGGGCCCCCGCCCACCCGTACACGAGGGCGCTGCTCGCGGCCATCCCGATGGAGCACGCGAAGGGCACCAGGCTGTCCGTGAGCGGGGACGCCGGGAAGATCGCCGGCCCGGCGCCCAGAGATCCCAGGGAGCCGGGGGAGCCGGGGGAGCCGGGGGAGGTGGTGATCCGGGCCCGCGAGCTGGCGAAGGCGTTCGACGGCCGCCCGGCGGTCCGTGGCGTCTCGTTCGAGCTGCGGGCCGGGGAGACCCTCGGGATCGTCGGCGAGTCGGGGTCGGGCAAGACGACCACCGCCCGGCTGGTCCTCGGCCTCCTGACGCCCGACGCCGGCGAGGTCGAGATCGACGGGCGGCCCTGGGCCGGGCTGGCCGCCGCCGAGCGGAGGGAGCTGCGCCGTCACATCCAGGTGATCTATCAGGACCCGCTGAGCTCGTTCGACCCCCGGTTCTCGGTGTGGCGAATCCTCGACGAGGCGCTCGCCGTCGGCGGTGAGCCGCGCTCCCGCCGCCGGGACCGCGCGGTCGAGCTGCTCGAACAGGTCGGCCTCGACGCGACGATCCTGGAGCGCCGCCCGCTCCGCCTGTCGGGAGGCCAGCGGCAGCGGGTGGCGATCGCGAGGGCGCTCGCACCCCGCCCACGTGTGATCGTCTGCGACGAGCCCGTCTCGGCTCTCGACGTGTCGATCCAGGCCCAGGTGCTCGACCTGCTCGCCGACCTCCAGGCCTCGCTCGGCGTGGCCTACCTCTTCATCTCCCACCACCTGGGCGTCATCCACCACGTGAGCGACCGGGTCCTCGTCATGAAGGACGGCCTGGTGGTGGAGTCCGGCGACGTCCGCCGGGTCTTCACCGAGCCCCGGACCGCCTACACGAAGGAGCTCCTGGCCGCCGTGCCGCGGCTGGAGCACGCATACCCGAAGGAGCCGTCCCGATGAGCAGGCCGCGCAAGCAGGTCCACCTCGCCGCGCACTTCCCCGGAGTCAACAACACCACCGTCTGGGCGGACCCCCGCTCCAAGAGCCAGATCGACTTCTCCTCCTTCCGCCACCTCGCCGAGACGGCCGAGCGGGGGAAATTCGACTTCTTCTTCCTCGCCGAGGGGCTGCGCCTGCGCGAGCTGAAGGGCCGCATCCACGACCTCGACGTCGTCGGGCGGCCGGAGTCCATGACCGTCCTCGCGGCCCTGGCCGCCGTCACCGAACGGCTCGGGCTCGCCGGCACGGTCAACGCCATCTTCAACGAGCCGTATGAGCTGGCCAGGCGGCTCGCCACGCTCGACCACCTCAGCGACGGCCGCGCCGCGTGGAACGTCGTGACCACCTCCGACGCCTTCACCGGTGAGAACTTCCGGCGCGGCGGCTTCCTCGACCGCGCCGACCGCTACACCCGGGCCGAGGAGTTCGTACGGCTCGCCCGCGAGCTGTGGGACTCCTGGGACGCCGACGCCCTCCCTCCAGGCGGCGAACAGGACGGCGGCGACCTGTTCGTGAGAACCGAGGGGATCAGGCCCGTGCGTTTCGAAGGCCGCCACTTCAGCACGTCCGGCGTCTTCAACGTGCCGCGGAGCCCGCAGGGCCGGCCCGTCATCATCCAGGCCGGCGACAGCGACGAGGGCCGGGAGTTCGCCGCGAAGACGGCGGACGTCATTTTCAGCCGCCACAGCACGCTCGAATCCGGCAAGGCGTTCTACGCCGACGTCAAGGGAAGGCTCGCCCGATACGGGCGCGAGCCGTACCAGCTGAAGATCTTGCCGGCGGTCACGTTCGCGCTCGGCGACACGGAGGAGGAGGCGGCGGAGAACGCCGCCCGGATCCGGCGGCAGCAGGTGAGCCCGCAGACGGCGATCGCGTTCCTCGAGCAGGTGTGGGGCCGGGACATGTCCGCGTACGACCCCGAGGGGCCGCTGCCGGACGTCGCCCCCGACCTGTCCGACGGGGTGTGGGGAGGCAGGGTGCCGCTCGGTGACCGGGCGGAGCTCGCGGCCAAGTGGCGGGCCCTGGCGGAGGAGAAGAAGCTGTCGATCCGCGAACTCGTCATCGAGGTGACCGGCCGCCAGGCGTTCATCGGGACACCCGAGACGGTGGCCGCGCGGATCGACGAGTTCGTCCAGGCCGACGCGGCCGACGGGTTCATCCTGGCTCCCCACCTGACCCCCGGAGGGCTGGACGACTTCGTCGACCGGGTCGTCCCCCTGCTTCAGGAGCGCGGCGTGTTCCGCACCGAATATGCCGGGACCACGCTCCGCGACCACCTCGGTCTTTAGCCTCGGTCTCTGAGAAAGGGCTTCGCATGCCGGAAAGTTCACCGACGGAGCACGCGCAGGAGAGAGCGCAGGAGCACGCGCGGGAGAAGGCACTGCATATCGCCGTCGCACTCGACGGGGCGGGATGGCATCCAGCCGCCTGGCGCGACCTCCCCGACGCCCGCAAGGAGCTGTTCAAGGCCCGTTACTGGGCCGGCCTCGTGGCCGAGGCGGAGCGCGGCCTGCTCGACTTCGTCACCTTCGAGGACGCGTTCCGGCTCCAGTCCACGCTGATCGACGGGCTGGACGGGCGCGGCGACCAGGTCAGGGGACGGTTCGACGCCGTGCTGCTGGCCGCGAGGCTCGCCCCGCTGACCTCGCGGATCGGGCTCGTGCCGACCGCCGTCACCACCCACACCGAGCCGTTCCACGTGGCCATCGGCATCGCGAGCCTCGACCACGTCAGCGGCGGCCGGGCCGGTTTGCGTCCGCAGGTCTCGGCCCGGAGCACGGACGCCGCCAACATCGGGCGCAGGGACCTCCCGGAGCTGACCCTTGAGGACGTGGCGGACCTGGCCAACCTGCCTCAGCGCGTCGAGGACCTCTTCGACGAGGCCGCCGACGCCGTGGAGGTGGCCCGCCGCCTCTGGGACAGCTGGGAGGACGACGCCGAGATCCGCGACGTGGCGACCGGCCGGTTCATCGACCGGGACAAGCTGCACTACATCGACTTCACCGGGCCGTCGTTCAGCGTGAAGGGCCCGTCGATCACGCCGCGGTCGCCACAGGGGCAGCCCGTGGTCACGGCCCTGGCCCACGACGTCGTGCCGTACCGGCTCGCCGCGCGGGCCGCCGACGTGGTTTTCGTGACTCCGCACGACGCCGCTCACGCGCGGTCGGTGGTCGCCGCGGTACGGGAGGCCGAGGCGTACGTCGGCAGGGAGGGCCGCCCCCTGCAGATCTTCGCCGACCTGGTCGTCTTCCTCGACGCCGAGCCCGGCGCGGCGGCGGCGCGCAAGGCGCGGCTCGACGAGCTCGACGGCGCGGAGCTCTACTCCGACGCGCTGGTGTTCACCGGCACGCCCGAGGAGCTCGCCGACCTGCTCCTGGAGTGGAGGGCGGCCGGGTTCGAGGGCTACCGGCTGCGCCCCGGCGCCCTGCCGTACGACCTGGAGGGCGTCACGCGCGGGCTGGTCCCCGCCCTCCAGAGCCGGGGAGCGTTCCGGAGCGCCTATGAGGCGGACACCCTGAGGGGTCTCCTCGGCCTGCCGCGGCCCGCCAGCCGCTATGCCCCGCCCGAGGTGGTCGCATCGTGAAATTTCTGCTCATCACACTGATCGTCCACAACGAGCGCGTCTCGACGACCGACCGGTTCCGGGAGGTGATCGCGGGCGGTGTTCTCGCCGAGGAGCTCGGCTTCGACGGCTTCGGCGTGGGGGAGCGGCACGAGCGCCCCTTCATCTCGTCGTCGCCCCCGGTGGTGCTGAGCCACGTCGCCGCGCTGACGAAGCGGATCCGCCTGTTCACCGCCGTGACGACACTCAGCCTGCTCGACCCGGTCCGGGCGTTCGAGGACTACTCCACGCTCGACCACCTCTCCGGCGGCCGGCTGGAGCTGATCATCGGGAAGGGGAACGGCGCCGCCCAGGCCCAGCTCTTCCACGTGACCGCCGAGGACCAGTGGGACCGCAACCGCGAGGGATACGAGCTGTTCCGCAGGCTGTGGCGGGAGGACAAGGTCACCTGGGAGGGCAGGTTCCGGCCGTCGCTGGAGAACGCCGAGACCTGGCCGCGGCCCCTCCAGCAGCCGATCCGCGTCTGGCACGGCAGCGCCACCAGCACGGACTCGGTGGACCTGGCCGCCCGGTGGGGAGACCCGCTGTTCTCGGCCAACGTGACCAACCCGATCGAGCCCTACGCCGAGCTGATCGAGTACTACCGCGAGCGGTGGAAGTTCTACGGGCACGACCCCGCGGACGCCCTCGTGGGCGCGGGCACCGCGGGCTACTACGCCGCGAAGACCTCGCAGGAGGCGATCGAGACCTACCGGCCCATCTACGACGCCCGGATCGCCCTGTTCAAGAAGATGGGGCTCGACCCGGTGTTCCCGACGCTCGAGGACGCCATCGAGCGCAGCTCGATCCTGGTCGGGAGCCCCCAGCAGATCATCGACAAGGTGCTCCGCTACCACGAGCGGTTCGGCCACGAGGTCATGCACCTGCACGCCGACGCCGACGGGCTCACAGGCAGTCAGCACCGGACGGCCCTGGAGCTCTTCCAGAGCGACATCGCCCCCGTGCTCCGCCGGGAGATCCCCAGTAGGCCGTTCCCCACTGGAAGGCAGATATGACCACTCCCCGCTCGACGCCCCTCTCGATCCTCGACCTCGCTCCGATCTCGTCCGGCGGCACCGCGGCGGACGCCCTGCGCAACACCATCGACCTCGCCCAGAAGGCCGAGGAGTACGGTTACCACCGCTACTGGCTGGCCGAGCACCACTTCACCCCCGGCGTGGCGAGTTCGGCCCCCACGGTGCTCATCGCCCTGGTCGCGGCGGCGACGAGCCGGATCCGGGTCGGTTCGGGCGCCGTCCAGCTCGGGCACCAGACGGCGCTCGCCGTGGTCGAGCAGTTCGGCACGATCGAGGCCCTCCACCCGGGCCGCATCGATCTCGGCCTCGGCCGATCCGGGCAGCGCCGTGCCGAGATCCTCCAAGAACCGCCCAAGGAGCGCGAGCCGAAGCCCCGCAGGATCGTGAACGGGCTGCTCATCCCCGAGGAGTTCTCCTTCGCCGCGCTCGCCCGATCCCCGATCCTCAAGCTGTACGGCTCGCTGCTCCAGCAGCCGGGCGCCCAGTCTCCGGATTTCGCCGACCAGGTGGACGACATCATCGCCTTCATCAACGGCGCTTACCGGTCGGAGGACGGGATCCAGGCGCACGTCGTGCCCGGAGAGGGCGCGGATCTGGAGCTGTGGATCCTGGGCAGCAGCGGCGGTCAGAGCGCGCAGGTCGCGGGGGAGCGCGGGCTGCCGTTCGCGGCCAACTACCACGTCAGCCCGGCCAACGTGCTCGAAGCCGTCGAGGCCTACCGGGCCGCGTTCAAGCCGTCGGAGACGCTGTCCGCGCCGCACGTGCTCGTCTCGGCCGACGTCGTCGTGGCCGAGGACGACGCGACCGCCCGCGAGCTGGCCTCGCCGTACGCGCTGTGGGTGCGCAGCATCCGCACCGGCGCGGGGGCGATGCCGTTCCCCTCCCCGGAGGAGGCCGCCGCGCACGAGTGGACCGAGGAGGACCGGGTGCTCGTCGCCGACCGGATCGACACCCAGTTCGCCGGGTCGCCCGAGACGGTCGTGGAGAAGCTTCGCGTGCTGCGCGACGTCACCGGCGCCGACGAGCTGCTCGTCACCACGATCACCCACGACCACGCCGACCGCGTCCGGTCGCACCGGCTGCTCGCGGAGGCATGGGCCGGCCAGTAGCCTTCCGGCCACCCCCCTCCCCCCGCCGTGATCATGCAGGGGGTTCGCGCAGGCAGTTAGGAATCCGCCAGGGGCGGACGTGGGCCGGGCGGCGGCTCGCCGATAGCATGCGACGGACCGTCACCGGCCTGCTCGTGATCTCGGGAGTGTCTCGCGGATTTCGCCGGCAGGCGAATGATCCGAGAGACGCGACCGAGGAGAGAGACGATGCCCGGACCCCAGCCCGGCCCAGCGACGCCGGGAAGCCTTGTCATCGGCGGGTACACGGCCGACACGGGCGGATCCGGCACGGGGCTGACGCGCGTGCGCGTCGGCGCCGCCGGGCGGCTGCGCGCGGTCGCGGAGACCGCCGTGTCCGGTCCGTCGTTCGTCACGGCGCACCCCCGCCTCCCGTTGCTCTACGCCGTACTCGAACGGCCCGACGGCGGCGTGGCGGTGTTCGCGGACGCCCCCCACGACGGCGCTGACGACGGCGCTGACGACGGCGATGACGGCGCCGTTGCCGGGGCCGGCCCCCGGCTGCTGGCGGAGCATTCGAGCGGCGGCTCCTACCCCTGCCACCTGGCCGTCGACCCGGGCGGGACGTGGCTGGCCGTGGCCAACTACGGCGACGGCACCCTGGCGGCCTTCCGGCTGGGCGAGGACGGCCTTCCGGAGCCGGACCCGCTGCTGTTCCGCAACGAGGGCCACGGCCCCAACGCCCGCAGGCAGGAGGGCCCGCACGCCCATCAGGCCGTCTTCGGCCCGGACGGCGTGCTGTACGTCACCGACCTCGGCACCGACGAGGTGCGCCGCTTCCTGCCCGGCATGACCCCCCACCCGGACGGGCCCGTACGGCTGGCCCCCGGCACCGGCCCCCGCCACCTCGTGCGCCACCCTGTTACCGGCCACTGGTACGTCGCGGGAGAGCTGGACGGCACGGTCGCCGTGTACGACGACGAGTGGCGGGAGCTGGGCCGCGTGCCCGCCAGCGCCGTCGACGGGCCCAACCAGCCGTCCCACATCGACGTCTCCGCCGACGGGCGTCACGTCTACGTCGGCAACCGCGGCCCGGACACCGTCACGGCGTTCGCCGTGGACGGGGAAGGGCTGACCCCTGTTGCCGAGGTGCCCGGCGGAGGCCGCTGGCCGAGGCACTTCGCCGTGGCGGGCGACCGGATCTACGTCGCCAACGAGCGGTCGGACCGCGTCGCCGTGCTCACCCTGAAGGACGGCGTCCCGGAGCCGTCCACCGAGGGCGTCGACGTCGGCAGCCCCTCCTGCGTGCTCATCAGATGACCGGCTGCCCCTCAGCGGCAGCCGCACCGATCCGCGAGCGCGACGTGCGGAGGCGCCCCCGATCGCCATCCCGATCGCCATCCTTCACGGCGGCAGGCAGCGCTATGTCGGCCTCCGGCGAGACGAGCTGGACGGCCGCTTTCCCGGCCTCCTGACCGCTGTGCTCGGCCAGAGGGATAGCCCCCAGGAGGGGTCATTTCAGTCCCACCAGAACGACCAGGCGTTCTGCCCGGCGAGTTGCTCGGCGTAGTCGGCCAGCGTGCCCGGCCCCTGCAGGACGCTGTCGGGGCAGAACGTCCAGTGCTCGGCGGCGACCCGCAGCGCGTGGGCGGGGGTGACGGGAGGCGCGGCGATGCTCAGGTCGAGCGTGTTGAACCCCATGCCGACCACCCGCGCGCCGAATCTGTCCTCCCAGCTCCGGACGACGGCGGCCAGCGGCACGGTCCATTCGTTGTGGTGCAGCGCGCCCTGCCAGCCGATGGCGACCAGCGCGTCGGCCCCCCGGCCCACCGCCGCCAGCCCGAGCGGGGTCCTGCGCTCGGCCACGACACCGGCGTACCAGTCCGCCACCACGTCGGGGTCGGCGACCGGCGTGCCGGGCTCGGCCAGACCGGGACATTCGGCTCCGAAGGGAGCGAGCTCCGCCTCGCGGTCCATCAGGTCCGCCCACGCCTCCGCCATGAACCCCGCCGCGGTGAAGTAGTCGATCTCTGCCACGGAGTCCGGCGCGATCTGACCGGCCGACCAGGGCTGCACACCGTCCTCCAGCAGGACCGGCCACAGGCCCGACCGGTGGTGCTCCCTCCGCAGGCGGCGCCACAGCTCGGCGGGCACCGGCGCGTCGCTGAGCCAGAACGACGGCCGGTGGTAGGTCCGCAGCTTGTCGTACTCGGGATCCGGCCACACGAGGGACCCGGTGGGGAGGCCGACTTCGAGCGCCCGCCCGTCGCCGCCGTCACCCCCGCCGAACAGCAACTCCAGGCCCGGCGGAAGCTCCCAACGCTCGTGAACCGACATGCGCCAATAATGTCGGACCTGATGCCGGATCGTCCGCCCAGGTCGATCACCGGCTCGCCTAGAGCGGTTCAGTGACCATTCATCCTGAGCTACGCACAGCCGCACGCACGCGTCGCGAACAGGCTGTTCGCCACTGGACACTGAGGGCTAAACAGGCATGGACATCGGAGCGATTCGGAGGAACCCTCAGGTAGTAGGGAGTAGTCACGGGGAGAGTGTTTTGACCGACGTTCTGGTCGCACCTGACGGAAGAAGGCTCGCCGTACAACAGCAGGGAGAACCGGACGGTCACCCGGTGTTCCTGCTCCATGGCACCCCCGGAAGCCGCGTCGGGCCGTCGCCCAGGCCGACGGTGCTGTACCGGCTCGGCATCCGCCTGATCAGTTTCGACCGCCCCGGATACGGGCTGTCGGACCGGTTGCCGGGCAGGTCGGTGGCCGATGTCGCCGCCGACGTGGCGGCCATCGCGGACGCGCTGGGCATCGCGAGGTTCGCGGTCGTCGGGAGATCCGGGGGCGCGCCGCACGCGCTCGCGTGCGCCGCCCTGCTGCCGGAGCGGTCGACCCGGGTCGCGGCGCTCGTCGGCCTCGCCCCGCGCGGAGCCGAAGGGCTCGACTGGTTCGACGGGATGGCTCATTCCAACGTCGTCGAGTACACCATGGCGCTCGCGGGCCACCGGGCGGTGGCGAAGCGGCTTGCGACGGCGGCGGCTCAGATTCGCGCGGACCCGGCGAGCAAGGTGGTCGGGCTCTCCCAGCAGGTCCCGGAGTCGGACCGGCGTGTTGTCACCGACCACGGCATCCGCCGGATGCTGGTGCGCAACTTCGCCGAGGGGCTGCGCGACTCGATCGACGGCTGGGTCGACGACGTCCTGGCGTTCTGCGGCGGATGGGGATTCGACCCAGCCGTCATCGAAGTGCCGACATTGGTCTGGCACGGGGAGAACGATGTGTTCTCCCCCGTCGGGCATGCCCGCTGGCTGGGCGAACGGATTCCCGCTGCCACGGTCAAGATCCAGCACGGCGTCGCCCACTTCGGGGCGATCGGTGTCCTCCCCGAGGTGCTTCTGTGGCTCGTCCGTGAGTGATCAGGTCGGCTGAGGCTCGAGATCGCGGTTCAGCCGGCGCCACGCTGCCGCCGCCGTCACGTTGGGGTGATTCTCCCCGAGAACCACCTTCATGACGTTCACGGTCGTCTCGAGCAGCCGTTCCGCTTCCTCTTCGTCCCCGGCCGCCCGGAGGCTGATCGCCAGGTTCGCCTGGCAGGCGAGGCTGTCGGGGTGTTCGGGCCCGAGCGTCTCGTGCAGGCCCTCCAGCGCCCGCCTCTCCAGCGCCTGCGCCTCCTCGAGCCGTCCCAGGTCCGCCGCGCAGTTGGCCACGTTGACCATGCAGGACAACGTGAAGGGATGGCTGTCGCGCAGGCAGCTTCGGAACGCGGACAGCGTCGCCGTGCCGAGCTCGTACGCCTCCGCGAGTGCTCCGGTGCCGCGAAGATACGTCATCAGGTTGTTGGCGGCGGCGAGCGTGAAGGGGTGGTGCTCGCCCAGGGTCGTACGGTAGAGGCTCGTGATCTCGGCGGCCAGGTCCCGCGCGCCGGCCTTGTCCTCCAGCGCGGACAGGCAACTGGCGAGCTCCAGCGTCGCGGCCGTCGCGTCCGGAGACGAGGGATAGAGCTGCTGGTAGCGGTCGTGAGTCTGCTGGGCCGTCAGCCAGGCGTCGTGCTGCTCACCCGCCTTGCGGAGCGACACCGCGAGGCTCTTGGCGGTGCGGAGGGTGTCGAGAAAGTTGTCGCCGAGGCTCTCGCGATAGCGCTCCATCGTCGCGCGCAGGAGCTCCACCGAGCTGTGGAACTGTCCCGCCTCACGCATGTCCCGGGCGAGGTTGGCCGAGGAGAAGAGCGTGTACGGATGGATCGGGCCGATGACCGTGAGCCGCCGGCTGAGCGTGTCCTGGTCGAGGTCGAGGGCGCTGTAGCAGTCGCCGACGAGGCGATAGGAGACCGCGAGGTTGTTGGCGGACGCCAGCGTGCGCGGGTTGTCCTCGCCGTAGAGCTCCCTCCATCGCTGGTAGGTCTCCTTGTCCATCTCCAGCGCCCGGTCGAACTCGCCGAGCGCCCGGAGGTCGGCGGCCAGCCCACCGGTCGTCATGAGCGTGTGCGGATGGCTGTCGCCCAGCATCTCCCGCTGCCGGCTCCACACCCATTCGTCGAGGTCCCTCGCTTCCTGGTAGCTCCCCTGGGAGCGGAGGACGTTGGCGATGTTGAAGAGGAGATGCAGCCGCTGCCGCTCGTTCTGGCCGAACTCGCCTTCCCAGAAGTCGGCCAGTCGCTGGCCGAGCTGCAGGGCGCTGCTGAACTCGCCGCGTTTCCATAGGTAGCGGACACGCTCGGTGAGCAGCTGCCGGGTCTCCTCCTCCACGCATCGTTCGGCGTCCGACGGAAGCAGGTGAGGCCAGATCAGGTCGTAGACCGGCCAGTTCTCCGGGTCGTCCACCTCTCCCTGCCGGGGGCGGGCGCCCACCAGGATGTGGTGCACCTCGTGGGTCGTGGATTCGATCTCGTCGAACGTCATCTGGCTTCTGATGACGGCCTGGACCAGGCGGTGCACCTGGATGGTGTTGCTGCCAGGGTCGATCTTCGCGAGCGCGAACTTGCTGATCTCCCGGATCAGCCGGCCGAGCATGAGCTTCTCTCCGCGCAGCGAGCTGTCATGGGGCAGCAGGGAACGCATCATCTCGTCGCTGTACAGCAACGACATGGAGATGGGATCGGGCGCGAAGAAGGCGCACAGCTGCAACATCCGCACGGCCGCGGGGGAGTGCTCCTTCAGCTGGCTGAGTGAGATGTTCCACGTCGCCGCCACCGGGCTGGGATAGCCCGGCGGCGGGTTGGTGGAGAGAATCTCGCTCGTCTGGGTCTCCAGCTGTTCGATGTAGGTCGCCGCCGACATGCCGGTCTCCCCGAGCCAGGCCGCCGCCTGCTCGACAGCGAGCGGCAGATAGCCGAGCGCCTCGGCCACCCGCAGAGCGTCCTCCGGCTTCAGAGTCGGCACTCGGCGCAGCAGGTGCTCCAGGCTCTCCTCACGGCTGAACACGTCGACCTCGAGCGGGGCCGCCACCATCGACCATGACTGGTTTCTCGACGTGACGATCACGTGGCCGGGCCCTCCTGGAAGGAAGCCGCGCACCTCCTCGGGATCGCCGGCGTTGTCGAAGATCAGCAGCCAGCGTGAGTACGGCTCGCCGCGCCGCAGCGCCTCGCGGGCCGCCTCCGCGGCTTCGAGAATGCTGTCGCCCACCCGGATCCCGAGCCGTCCGGCCAGCTCGGCGAGCGCCGGGTTGATCAGCTCCGGCTGCTCGGCGGAGATCCACCACACCAGGTCGTAGTCGGCCATGAAGCGATGGGCGTACTCCAGGGCGATCTGGGTCTTGCCCACGCCGCCCAGGCCGTACAACGCCTGAGGAAGGACCACCGCCTGGCTCCCGCCGACGAGCTGGTCCCGTAAGGATTCGAGCGCGGCCCCCCGCCCCGTGAAGGCGGCGTTGCGCGCCTGGACGTTCCATATGGGCGGCGCGGTTCCTGGGAATCGCGCTCCCATGGGTGAGGGACCCGACGGGTAGTCGGCGCCCTCTCTTCCCACCGCGCGCAGGATCGCCTCGGTCGCCTGCTCCGCGTTCAGCCGTACCAGGTCGACCGGCGGAACGTCGCTGAAAGGAGGGGTGAGCCGCACTTCGGACACCCGGATGGTGGTGACCATGCGGCTGTCCCCCATCGGGTCCATGGCCGAGAGCCGCTCCAGCGCCTCCCCTCCCTGCACCGCTCGGGTATACGCGGCGGACAGGACGACCATCACGCGGCTCGGCCCCTGGCCGGGGTCACCCGGCGGCGAGGCGCCGATGGCCTGGGGGATCACCCGGCACCCCGCACGCTCCAGAACCGCGCCGATCCAGTCGGCCCACATGCGGTCCTCCGGCGCGTAGCTCAGCAGGATGTCCGTGGGCTGCAGCGGCTGGCGGCGGGTGAACATCTCCAGCCATCTGGTCCGTACGGTCTCGTCCAGGGGCGGGAACGAGGCCACCTTTCCTTGGGTGACGGCGCCCGTAAGGCGCTCGTAGGCCGCGAGCAGGGAGGTGGGGGAGCCGGGGCCGTCGCCGAACGTGGCCAGCGTCTCCTCGAACGCGTAGAACCGCTTGTAGGGGATCTCGACCGAGCCCCAGTACTGCTTGAGCCCTTCCGCCGTCAGTCCCTTGGGGAAGCGGTCGAACCTGCTGCGGGCGAGCAGCCGTCCCGCGTCGAGCTTCTCCTTCTCCCCGTCGTCGATCCGCATGGGGACCGGCAGGATTCTGATGTTGCGCTCACGGTAACGATCGTCGATGTACCGTGCGACCTTCGCGGCGCCCTCGATGCTCTGGTCGCTCATCGTGAAACAGTCGACGAGGATGTCGGGCATCTGGATCGTGCAGATGTCGGCGATGTCGCTCAGGCCGGTACGGCTGTCGATGAGGGTGTAGTCGTAATTCCTCTTCATGTCCGCGCGGAGGGCGTCGAGGAATCTGCCACCGCCCAGCCGCTCGTAGAAGTTGTCCCAGTCGAACGTCGACACCAGCGACGAGTAGTCGCGGTTCTGCTGCCCGGCGGACACGAAGTCGAGCGTGCCGCCGTCGGGAAACTCCCAGTCGAGTGACACCGCGTGCGGAACGACCCGTGCGTAGGGGACATGCCAGTCCGCACTACGTTCCGTGGGTCTGACGGCCGCCCACATGTAGTTGCTGATGATGTCGATCACGCCTGGCGTCGCGCTGAAAACGCTGCTGTCGAGGAACGGATGGAAGAACTTGTGCAACCCCGGCGACTCCAGGTCCCAGTCCACGACCAGGACTCGCAGACCGTTGCTGGCGAGCACCCATGCCGTGTTGGCCAGTGCCATGGTGCGCCCGGTTCCCCCCTTGTAGGAGTAGAACGTGACGATCTGGCCTTCGTCTTGGACGTCAGTCATCTGGGTCCTCCGGCTGCATCAGCCTCGGTCTTCTGGTCGGCTCGCCCTCCGGCGGATAGGCCGGGGCCGTCTTGAACAGGTGGTTCGCCGCCCTCCCCAGAGCGTCGGACAGGGCCCCGCGGAAGGCGGTGACCGAAGTCACGTCCGGGCCGGGTTCTGACAGGTTGTTGTGCAGGGCGGAGTTGACAGAGCGCTGGAGCCTCGGACGGTCCTTCACGGTCTGCTCGTCCTCGTGATTCCACGGCACGATGACGCTCACGGACTGGCGGTTTCGCCGGTCGAAGGCCCGGAGCGTCCTGTGGCAGTCCGGCCCGGTGGTGGCCCAGGGGTCGACCAGCATGACCGACGGTTCGCCGGGGCGCTCCGGGGAGGTCAGGAGCCGGGCGTGGTCGTCGAGTGAGCCCACCTCCGGCAGGAAGCCATGCGCCGTCGCGATCTCTTCCGCGTGGGACACGAGCGGGCGGGTGTTGCTTCCCCGCCGGAAGGGGTTCCACTCCTCAGGAGTGAGGCCGTAGTAGTAGGGGTTGCGGTCGGCGGGCAGGTGCGTCAGATCCGGAGCCACCACGGTCACCCGGAGCGGGCGTTGCGGGGAGTAATCGTCGAACGCGCTGCGGAGGTCGGCGTATTTCGGCGGCGGTTCCATGGATCCCACGTGTGTCCGCTGGGCGACTTCGACGATCCGCTTCGCCAGCCCCATCGTGGCTCTCTGGTAATGCGACCGCATGGCTGAGATCTTGACGAGCCCATAGAAGCCTTCGTCGCGATATCGGGATCCCAGGACGTCATGCGTGAACTGGATGGACTGCGCCACCGCCGGCAGGCGCTCAGGGGGTATGGGGCTCCACAGGGCGGGGACGATGGCCTCGGGAAGATGCCCTTCCGGCCCGGTGTGGTTGTTCACGCGCTGCTGGAATGCGGCCCACTCCTTGCCGCATTGATCGCTTTCGAAGTAGCGGGGAGAGTAGAGCGGAACGAATACCTTGCACGTCGCCAAGGCGTCGGCCAGCCTGTCCGGCCAATGGTGACCCGAACGCAGGTCCACGTCCATGAATCCGGCCTGCCCTTGTGGCAGGTTCGTCATGTTGATGATGTGGTCGCACAGATCTTCGAAAAGCTTCACGACCCATCTGTTCGGGTCGGTCCTGCTATTCGGGTCGTGCGTGGGGATGTGCGCGTAGCTCAGGAAGAAATAGGGACCCTGTGCGGGTGACCTGGGAGCCGGTTGTAGTGGCATCCGCCTCCTTTCTCCCGGAGTTATTCACTATGGGAACGCAGCGTAAGTCAAGTCAGTGCCCGAATGGGAGGATATGTACGGATGACGGTGCTTCGCCAGCCAGCGGGCGGCGAATTTGACGGCGGCCCTCACCGGGAACATCCGGCTCTCCGCTTTTCCGACCCAGCCGAGGTCGACGGCTCCTTGCTTTTCGAAAGCGTCGCCGAGCTCCGGGAAGTCGTGGTCGGTCAGGTGCACATCCTCGTACTGCCACCATTGCGGTCCGTGGCCGAAATTCACGACGCAGCGATAAATCCGCCGCGGAGGCGTCTTGGGGCAGCGATACTCCCCGAGGTGGAATGCCGTGCACCGGTCGTAGCCCACGCCCAGCAGCAGGACTCTCGCTTTCACCTTGTACAGCCGGGCCAGCGGAGACTTCTCCCCGAGGTGGCACTCGGGGGCGTGATCGGCCATGAGGACCGCCGCTCGTGGTCCGACAGCGGCGAAGGACGTCTGCGGATGAGCGCTGCGCACCGCTCCGTCGGTGGTCCGCACGTATTCGGCGATTGTCCCCATGCCTGTCGACGGGGTTCTCAGGGGATCGAATGCGGGCATGCGCCTGCGGAACAGGGCGACCTCGGCTTCGGTCATTCCCCGGATCGCCTTCAGGTGCTCTGGGGAGGTCTCGGAGTTGTCCGCCGTATGCACCGGCACCACGAGAGTGCCGTTCGGGCCCAGCACATCGCGAAGAGCGGCGACCACAGTGGCGGCGCCCCCCTTTACGCCCCCTCTTACGCCGCCGATGGCGCTGAGAGAGGCATGCAGCAGCAGTGTCTGGCCCTTGCGGACACCCAGCGTGCGCAGGTCACGCGCGAGCTCGGAGGCGGCGTAAGGGGCGGTGAACTCCACAGGCCTCACCCGCCTGCGCGCACGGCGCCGGCGGCCTCCGAAATCTCCTCGTCGAGCCAGGGAGCGATCGAGTCGCGCATGCGGGACACGAACCGCTCGCCCAACGGCGTCAGCGCCTTCGACTCGGCGAGTGTCTCGATCGCCTCAGCGGTCTGAACCCTCCAGTGCGCGAAATGGCTGCGCGCGGGTTCGGGGTCGATGTGCCGTCGCGTGCGCCAGAAGTCGGTCACGGCCAGATGGGCGTACGTTCCCTGCAGCAGGCCTTCCAGCGGCCGGAGATCCTCCCGCCAAGGCGCGTGAAACAGCCGGCGATCCGTCTCGTCGTAGAGATCGAACATGTCGAGCACCGCTCCGAGTTTCACGTGCTGGAACTCGTGAATGATGAGAAGCGCGAAGGTCGCCGGGTCGGGCGGGAGCGCCGTGGCCACCGCGCCGAAGGCATGCCGTGCGGCCGAGCTGACGTCACGGCCCGAGCCGGCCGCGGTGAGCGGCACGATGGTGGTCAACCCCGCGCCGAGGCCGGTGGCGTACGACGGGAAGTCCCGCTCGATCAACTGCCAGGCCTGGTCGAACGACTCCTCCCAGAGGGCCGCCTCCGCATCGGACAGGCGGGGCAGGGGACGCCACTGGTGGCAGTCGCGGTAGGGGTCGGAGTCCTCCAGCAGGACCGAGAAGCCGCCGGAGGTGAGATGGCGGACCGGATGCCACGTGGCGGCCTGGCCGTCGAGCCGTACCCGGCCCTTCTCGATCACGAGAGTCGCCGCGGCGTCGCCCGGCACGCGCGCCAGCGTGCCGACCGTTGGCAGGTGGACGCACCCGTCCACGACCTCCACCTGGAGCCGCGCGTCCAGCCCCGCGCGGGCCGCGGCCGCCGCCGCCACGTTGGCGAGATAGGCCGGCCTGCCTCCGCCTTCCAGGCAGCCGATCGCCCACACGCGTATGTAAGGGTGAGCCAGCACGGCGTCGAGCAGTTCGGGGTGGTCTTCCTCGACCCGTGTGAGCAGGTCCCAGGCGCTCTCGCCGGCTGCTTTGGCGCGCACGGCCACGATCAGCGCCCGGCGCAGGCTCTGTTGCGACTCCATCAGGAGACCGACGTCGCGCGCTTCTCCGAAGCCGCCGGCGATCGCGTCGATGGCGTCATAGGGCAAGGCGTGCGCCCGCACCGTCTTCCCCTCCCGGACATGGACGATCAGCTTGAATAGATCCGCGCAGAAGACGCTGGGATTGTCGAAGGAGCCGGACCTGTACCTGTGGGTGTAGAGCCCGCCGCCGCAACTGGTCACCACCGGACACGTCCGGCACGCCGCGGCCAGGCTTTCCAGACCGCCCTGCCGGGCGCGGACTCCCGGATGAGCCGCCACCTCGTCCAGGGACTCGTTCGCGACGTGGTGCCCGGTGGCGGGGGCGCCGTCATGGACCACCTTCAGCGAGTCGACCAGCTCGTAGGAGCCGTCGGTCTCGATGACGATCAAGGTGCTCGGTTCAAGGCCGATCGCCTCGGTCAGGCTGGCGCCGCCCCACGTGGTCGCGATGATCGAGTCGAACAGCCGTACGGCCACCGGCCGTCCGTCGGCCTCCCAGCGATCGAAGATCGTGATGAGCCAGTCCGCGTACGCCGTCGCGGAGGGCCGGGGAGGCGGGGCGTCCCAGGTGGCGTGGGGAAGGAGGAAGTCGATCCGAGGCGGCCGCAACGCCACCAGAGCCTCGTAGACGGCGATGGGATCATTGGCGACGTCGATGGTGCACAGCAGCCCGGCATACAGTTCCGGCCGCCGGCGCAGCCGTTCCACGGCGCGGACGGCCTGAGGATAGCTGCTTCGCCCGTTGGCGTATCGGCGATGCCTGTCGTTCGCCACGCGGTCGCCGTCCAGCGACACCCCTACGGTGATGCCCTGGGCGGCGAAGGTGTCGCAGAACCGGTCGTCCAGAAGTATCCCGTTCGTATGAATCCGCAGATCGACGTCACATGACTCGCTGATGCGGCCACGCAACTCGGTGGCGACCTCCGCGAGGACGTCCGGCCCGGCGAGCAGTGGTTCCCCGCCGTGCATCACCACAACGATCTGCTTCAGGTCGTGTCGCCGTACATGCTCGGCGATGCGTTCCGCTGTCCGGATGATCGTGTCCGAAGACATCATCTTGGGGCGGCCCCGCCAGCTCTGGTCCGCATGTTCGTAGACGTAGCAATGATCGCAGGCGAGATCGCAACGGCTGTGAACCTTGAGCACGAACTGGCGAAATGGCAGGATCTCGCTCGCGCCGCCCCACTCCATCAGATGGAGGAGTTGAAGGCGGCCACCGCCACGCGGGTGACATCGGGTGACGCGGGCATCAGCCGCCGCAGCGTCGCCCCGAGTTCGACGTCGCCGTACGTCTTCATCTGTGCAAGCGGGACATGCTGAAGGTCTCTGACCTCAGATGCGATTTGCGCCGATGTGTCTTCGGTAGTGTTCATGGTTCGTTCCAATGGTAAAAGGAGAATCGGACCGCGTGCGGTAACAATGCGTGATCGTAGTCCCTTCGGGAAGCAGAGTGAAAGCCCTGTGGCCGCACAGTTCAATGGCTTCCGGGGCCGTACGCCGGGTCCGTGCGGGTCCCCGCTGTCCTAGCGTCGCCCATGGACCTCATGGCTGGTAAGCGGCACGCCGTAAAGGTTTTTTTGCGCTGGGCGGCTCGACGATCATCTTTCAGATGGACGACTGAAAGGCGGACACGTTTGCCGCCGTCTCGTCCTCGGCTGCCGAGGTCACGCGCCGGAGCAGGGCGGCGACTTCCGCATGGCGCACCTCAATGAGGCGGAGGGGAACGTCGTGGAGTTTCGGGACACCTGATGACAGTTCTATGCATTCGTCCGAAATTCCCGAGAATCGTATGACTGCACCGTCTTGTGCCATAGATACTTACTGTGAGTTATTGGCCTATAAATGTCCAGTATCAGGGTGAGAAACTATGATTTCCCGATCAGCCGATCGGCGCGGCGATCAGCTGTGGGCCTTCCACCACGCGGCGTGTTCTCGAGAGATGACGTCCTCGGCCTCTTCGACGAACCGCGCCCACTCCTCCTCGGTGGAGGGCCATTCCGCCCGCGAGATGATGTCGCCGAGCTCCAGCGCGGCGACGGAGTACGTCGTGGCGAGTTGCCGGTGCTGCCGGGTCTGCATCCAGGCGATCCCGGCCGCACCGACCGCGCCCACGATGCCGGGGAGGTCCAGGTTGAGCACCTGGGCGCCGTTCAGCACGGCGGTAACCAGGCCGAGCGCTTCCAGCGCCGCCAGGGCCACCGACCATCGCGACGCCCGCCGTTCGTTGTCCGTCGCCTTGGCCCGGTACCACGCGCGCTGGTCGTCGACGCGGCCCGACATGTAGTGCCGCTTGCGTTCCTCCAGGGAGGAGGCCCGAAGCCGCCGCATCGCCGAGGTGAGCTGGGCGTCGCCGTCCGACAGGGGGATGGGCGCGAAATTGTGCAGCTCGCGGGCGATGGCGGTGAAACGCCGCAGGAGCAGCAGGTCCGCGCTGTGCTCGTCGTGCTCACGGCGGCCGAACGGTGTGCCGCCCACGACATAGCGCCACGTCAGCGACTTCGCGGATTCGGCCGCCGCCCTCGCTTCCGACCACTGGCGGTCGGGCATGGCGGTCAGCAGGTAGACCTCGGTGACGAGCGCCGCCGCCAGCGCGGCCGCGGCCAGCACGGCGGCGGTGTCGATCTTGGCGATGTCGAGGCTGAACGCGCCGAACGTCGCGGCGACGACCAGGCACGTCAGGCGGAGCCCCGTCGTGGCGAGGAGCCTCCGCTGGCCTGCCACGGCGCTTCGGTCGGCGGCACGGAACAGCGCCGGAAACTCGTCCTCGGCAAGTGTCTCCACATGTCGAGGGGAAAGGCGATGCGGTGGGGTGTCAAGGCCCGCCATACCGGGCGGCGCCCTCAGGCCACAGGACCCGGACCTCGATCGAGCGCCGCCGCGCGTCGCTGACGACCTCGGCCGTGCCGCCCGTGCCCTGCGCCGGCCTGCCGTCCCACACGGCCAGCAGCAGGTCCACGCCCGACAGAAGTGTCTCGTTGGCCGCCTGATACGTCGCCGGTGTCGGTGTGTCGTAGGGCAGCCGCACGACGTTGCGCGCCCGGCCCAGGAGCCGGACGAACTCTGCCCGGTGATCGGCGGGCAGGACGCATCCGTAGCGGCGCGCCGGGACGATCGCCTCCAGTTCGCCGCCCAGTTCGAGGACGGCGTCGGCGAAGATCTGGTCCGCGCCGGGAGCCAGGCAGGACACCCCCACGATGGCCGGGGCGTGCTCCGCGAGCGCTCTCTGGATCGCCGAGCCGACCAGATCAATGGTCGCCGGAGTCAGGTCTCGATGCCCGGTGACGGCCACGCGGAGCCCTTGGTGCATGGGTTCCCCCCTCCGCGGGAGGTTCTACCCATCCGCCGCTTCCCGTGCACCGGCGGGATGCGGGAGGAGCAGCCGGTTGAGGACGCGGACGCCGAACTCCAGGCCCTCCACCGGGACCCGCTCGTCCACGCCGTGGAACATGCCGAAATAGTCGAGGTCCGGCGGCAGCATGAGGGGCGCGAAGCCGTAGCCCCTGATCCCGATGCGGGCGAACGACTTGGCGTCGGTCCCTCCCGTCATGATGTACGGCACGGGCCGCCCGGCGGGGTCCTCGGCGAGCAGCGCGGCGGTCAGCTCGTCGAACAGGCCGTCGGCGGGGGAGGAGACGCCCTCCTCGAAGCTCACGAACTCGCGGGTGACCTTGGGGCCGAGCAGCCGGTCGACGGTTTCGAGGAACTCCTCGCGGAGCCCGGGGAGAAACCGGCCGTCCACGTGGGCCTGGGCCGTGCCGGGGATGACGTTGACCTTGTAGCCGGCGTCCAGCATGGTCGGGTTGGCCGAGTTGCGCAGCACGCCCTTGAACAGGGTGCCGGCCCGGGGGAGCCGCGTGATCTCCTCGTCCAGCCGGTCGAGGTCGATGGGCGTGCCGAGGGCCCGGGACAGCTCGTCGATCAGCCGCGCCACCCCCGGCGTCAGCCGTACCGGCCACTTGTAGTCGGCGAGCCGGGCGACCGCGCGGGCGAGCTCGGCGACGGGGTTGTCCACGGCGGGCTTGGAGCCGTGCTGCGCGACGCCCCTGGCGGTGAGGCGCATCCAGGCCGTCCCGCGCTCCCCGACGGCGACCGGATAGAGCCGGACGCCGCGGTCCTGCCAGCTGAAGCCGCCCGACTCGCTGATGGCCTCAGAACACCCCTCGAAGAGGTCGCGGTGCCGCTCGACGGCGTGGCCCGCGCCGTACTCGCCGGTGGCCTCCTCGTCGGCGAGGAACGCGAGCACGACGTCGCGCTTGGGCCGCAGGCCCTGCCGGGCCCAGTTCAGGGTCGTGGCGAGGGTCATGGCCAGCGTGCCCTTCATGTCCACGGCGCCGCGGCCGTGCACGCAGCCGCCGGAGATCTCTCCGGAGAAGGGATGCGTGCGCCACTCCGAGGGGTCGGCGGGCACGACGTCGAGATGGCCGTGGATGAGCAGCGCGTCGCCGCCGTCGCCCGGGATGCGCGCCACCACGCTGGTGCGGCGCGGCGCCGACTCGAAGACGACGGGCTCGATGCCCGCCTCGTCGAGCAGCCCGGCCACGTACTCCGCGGCCCGCCGTTCGCCCGGACCGTCCCCGGTCCCGTCGTTGGTGGTGTCGATCCTCAGCAACTCCGAGCAGATCGTCGCCGCATCCGTCATGCGCTGCCTTCCAGACCTTCCAGGGCGAGTGGTGGCACTTCCGGCGTCGGAAAGCCGAAGATCAGGCCGTAGAAGGCCAGCTCCGTCTCAAGGACGGTGACGATGGTCTCCTCGCGCCGCCATCCGTGCTGTTCCCCGGGGAAGGTGAGATACGCCCAGCGGCCGCCGTGCCGCTCCAGCGCGGCGGCGAACCGCTCCGACTGCGACGGGTCCACGACCTTGTCCTCCAGGCCGTGCATGAGCAGGGCGGGGCCGGACGCGCCGGCGGCGTGCAGCTCGGGGGAGCGGTCGAGGTAGCGCTGCCGGGTCTCGGGGAGGGGGCCGATCAGCCCGTCGAGGTAGCGGGACTCGAAGTCGTGGGTCTCGGCCGCCCAGCCCTCCGGGTCGGAGATCCCGTAGTGCGCGACCGCGCCGCAGAACACGCCGCTGCGCACGAGCGCGGCCATCGACGTCCATCCGCCCGCGCTGCCGCCCCGGATGGCCACCTTCTCCGCCCGCCCGCTCTCGACGAGCCACCGGGCGACCGTCTCGCTGTCCTTGACGTCCACGACCCCCCAGTTGTGCCGGAGCCGCTCGCGGTAGGCCCTGCCGTACCCGGTGGAGCCGCCGTAGTTCACCTTGGCCACGCCGATGCCCCTGCTGGTGAAGTAGGCCGCCTCCAGGTCGAGGACCGGCGCGACCGACCCCGTGGGGCCGCCGTGCACGAAGACGACGTACGGCGAGGGCCCTCCGCCGGGTGGCGCGTAGAGATGGGCGTGGACGCCGTCGATCGTCACCGGCTCGGGCGTGGGCAGCAGCTCGGCCGGCGGCAGCGGCTTCTCCGGCGACAGTACGGCCCGCTCGCCCGTCTCCAGGTCGATCCGCACCACTTCGTACGGCTTGTACGGCGAGGCCGCTACGCCCACGACGTGGGTGCCGTCGGCGGAGAGGGTGGGCGCCCAGGCCGTGTAGCCGTCGCCGATGTCCCTCATCGGAGAGCCTGGGGCGTCTATCGGGGAACCTGGGGCGTCGAGCACGCCGAGGCGCCGCTCGTCGGCCGTGCCGTACGTCGCGACGATCCTCTCGCCCGCCAGGGCGAAGAAGACGCTGCCGAGCTTCCAGGTGGCGTCGCCGAACTCCAGGGGCAGCGGCGTCAGGTCGCGGGTCGCGCTGTCCAGTTCGACGCCGTCCAGTTCGATGAGGTGGATGTTCCACCAGCCGGTCGGGTCGGTCACAGCGTAGAGGCCGTCCGCGTCGCGCCACTCGGCCTGGACGGTGGACGCGCCGCCGAGCAGGACGCGGTGGGGGCCGCCCTCGATCGGGGCGACGCACAGCTCGGTGGCGTCCCACGGCATGTCCGGATGGTTCCAGCCGATCCAGGCGATCTGCCGCCCGTCCGGCGATATACGCGGATTCATCAGGAAATGGTGGGAGTTGATCACGCTGCGGAGCGGGGAACCGTCGAGCGGCACCGCGACGATGTCCCTCCGCACGTCCCGCGCGGTGCCGGTCTCCCGGACGCACCACACCTCGTCGCCGTGGACGACCAGGTCGCCGTAGCGGGCCGGGCCCTCGGGGGTCAGCGGCGCCGGTTCCGCGCCGGGGGAGCAGACGTAGACGCGCCCGTCGGCCCAGTTGGTGAAGACGAGCCGCCCCCGGTGGGCCCGCCACGACCGCCCGCCGTACTCGATGACCCGGTTCCTGGCGTTCCACCCCTGGGGCAGAACGTCCTCGACGGTGCCGGCCGCCGTCCTCCGCACGACGCAGCGGCGGCCGCCCTCGTGAGGCCGCGGCTCGTCCCACCAAACCTCGTCACCCGAGTCGCCCGAGATCTCCACCCATTGCGGGCGGTCGGTCACGCGAGCGACGTCAGAGGCCTGAATAGAGGCCTGAAAAGAGGCCTGAATAGAGGCCTGAAAAGAGGGCTGAATCGACATTGGTTTCCCCCCGGAGCCCTGTTGCAGGCCGTGCCCGACCCCGTCAGTCCACCGCTGGTCCACGGCTCGTCCACCGTTGGTCCACCGCCCATCGTAGGTGACGCCGGGCCGCGTCCTCCCCGGGGTTTGGGCTGCCGGTTTCATGAGCGGGACTTAGGCGCCGAGCCCACGAGCTGCCGGATCAACGACGTGAACTGCGACGGATCGCCGGACGCGCCGCCCGGAGCGCCGGGCAACCTGGTGGCGAGCGTGCCGGGCTGCACCGTCCGACACGACGAGCAGGCGGTCGCCACCTACTGCTTCACCGGGAACGGCGGGCAGTGGTGGACCTTCGACGACACCTGGTCCATCGGCAAGAAGGCCGCCTGGCCGCGGAGCAAGAACCTGCTCGGGGCCATGATCTGGGAGATGTCCGGAGGCACCGGCACCCTCACCACCGCCCTGGACACCGCGCTCAAGTAACTCTGGGATGAGCGGCCCCCCGGCGA
Organism: Planotetraspora sp. GP83; assembly: GCF_041262585.1. NCBI lineage: Bacteria > Bacillati > Actinomycetota > Actinomycetes > Streptosporangiales > Streptosporangiaceae > Planotetraspora > Planotetraspora sp. GP83. The sequence goes on from NZ_JBGCBZ010000021.1 coordinate 114,828, forward strand.
TCATTCCCGCCGGGGGGCCGGCTCCCGTCTACAGATAGAGGCCGATTTCGGGGAGGGGGTCGGGGCGGGGGGTCGTGCGACCGTCCCGCAGTGCGAACAGCTCGGCCAGCGTGGCGCCGCCGGCCCCGACGTCCTCCGGCCTGCCCAGCCACTCCGCGGCCTGGCCGGCGTCGAGGCGGCCGACCTCGATCTGGGCCAGGCACCGGCCGGGCCGTACGACCGCGGGATGCAGCCGGTTGACGTCCTCGTTGGTCGTGATGGCGACGAGCACGTCCCGGCCCTGGCCCAGCAGGCCGTCGGTCAGGTTGAGCAGCCGTGACAGGCCCTGCCCGGTCGACTGCTTTGCCTCGGCGCGGATCAGCTCGTCGCAGTCCTCCAGGACGAGCAGCCGCCACCGGTTCGTGTCGTCGTCCGGGGAGTCGGAGCCGACCGCCACGTCCATCAGGTAGCCCGACTGGGTGAAGAGCAGCTCCGGGTCCAGCACGCAGTCGACCTGGCACCAGGACGCCCACTCCCGCGCGAGAGTGCGGAGCAGCGTCGTCTTGCCGGTGCCCGGCGGGCCGTGCAGGAGGAGCAGCCGCCCGGTCACGTCGTCCGGGCTGGTGGTCATGAGGGCGTCGAGCCGGACCGCCGCGGCCTTGGAGTAGTTCCGCCTGACCTTCTCCCACGGAGACGTCGTGATCGGCTTCTCGGAGCGGCGCGGGCCTCTGCCGGACATCCACCAGAAGCCCATGTCGACGTGGTCGTTGCCGGTGGGCGGCTCCTCGGCTCCGCGGATGGCCTCCGCGAGGACGGCGCCGGCCAACTCCTCGGTGACGGCGGTCGCCGTGACGGTCGCCGACCGGTTGCTGTAGCGGACGACCCTCAGCGTCCATCCCTCGCCGGAGATGAGGCGGGACTCATGGCCGTCCGTGTGCTGGGCGACCCGGAGCAGCCGCCCGCCCTCGGCGGTCATGTCGGCGTCGGCGCGGACGCGGTCGAGGTTGGTGGTTCGCGACCAGGGCTGCGCGCCGGTCGCGAAGGGCGACAGTGCCAGGGCGTCGATCACGTCGGCCGGGCTGTCGCCGTCGTCGAGCCACACCCTCATCGGGAGCGGCTCTGGGCTGGAAGAGAAGTGGACCTCCTTCACCACGGACATGTGTCGATGATCCCACGTCAGACCCGGCTGTCGACGGATTTATCGGCTGGCGCGGCTCTTGCAATTGTTTATGAGGATCGATCTGGGTAAAAGGCCATACCGGTTGAACCGTTGCCCATTACGCTCAACTGTCCTGCCGTTCGCCCCCCGGAGAACCCTGTGGCCATCGATCTCGTGACCCGCGCCGACTGGGGCGCGCGCGCCCCGAAGGGCGCGTACTCACCGCTCTCCTCCACCAAGGGCGTCAAGGTCCACTACACCGGCGGCCGGGTGGACCCGAAGATCGTCGACGACCACGCCAAGTGTGTCGCCATGGTCAAGTCCATCCAGAACTTCCACATGGACGGCAACGGCTGGATCGACATCGGCTACTCGATGGTGGCCTGCCCGCACCGGAAGGTGTTCGTGGGGCGCGGCCCCGGGCACGTCCCGGCCGCCAACGGCGCGGGCCTGAACTCCGGCCACTACGCCGTTCTCGGGCTGGTCGGCAACTCCGGGCTGGTCCAGCCGACCGACGGCATCCTCCACGCCATCCTCGACGCGGTGGACTACCTGCGGGCCCACGGCGGCGCGGGCACCGAGATCAAGGGCCACCGGGACGGGTACTCCACCGACTGCCCCGGCGACGCTCTCTACTCCTGGGTCAAGAAGGGCGCGCCCCGCCCCGGTGGCGGCGGGAACCCCACGCCGCCGCCGCAGCCCGAGCACAAGTGGCCGGGCCGCCTGCTGAAGTACCCTCCCGTCCTCCACGGCGACGACGTCCGCGCGTGGCAGGAGCAGGTGAAGAAGCTCGGCTACGACATCGAGGCGGACGGCGCGTACGGCCCCGCTTCCAAGGCCGTCTGCGTCAGGTTCCAGAAGGACCGGCACCTCGACCCCGACGGGGTCGTGGGCAAGCAGACCTGGGACGCCGCCTTCGCGGCCAAGCCGTAAGCCGAAGCCGTGAGCCCGCGCCCGCGCCTCCCCTCCAGCGTGATCATGCACAGGTTCCTTCGCCGGCCGTCCGCCTGCGATTCCCCGGTTTGTGATCATGCGTGAATTCCTCGACGGCATGGCCGAGCTGCTCGTTTCGTTGTCGTGATCATGCAGTGACGCACCACTGCATGATCACGACCGGGGTTGGTCCAGCTCGTACGGCATGCCAAGGACTTTCTGCATGATCACACCCTTTTAGAAGGGGCTCCGGGTCGGCGACACGCGAGGCGTACCCCGGGGCGTCGCAGCCGGAGGCGGCGGCTTAGCATCCGGTTCATGACGGTGCCGCCTATTGGATTCGCCGACCCGCCCGCCACCCGGGAGCAGTGGCGCGAGCTCGCGCTCGCGGTGCTGCGCAAGTCGGGGTTCGACGGGTCACCCGCCGAGGTCGAGGAGGCGCTGTCCTCCACGACCTACGACGGCGTGACGATCGCGCCCCTCCACGACGCCTCGGACCTCCCGGACGCGCCACGCCTGCTCGGCCCATCGGGCGGCTGGGACGTCCGGCAGCGCCACGCAGACCCCGATCCCGACGTCACCCGGGAGGCCGTGCACGCCGACCTGGAGAACGGCGCCACCTCGATCTGGCTCGACCTCACCACCCTCGACCCGGGGGTGCTGCCGGACGTCCTGGAGGGGGTCTACCTCGACCTCGCCCCCGTGGTCCTCGACGCGGGCAGCCGTACGGCGGAGGCGGCGGAGACGTTCCTCGGGCTCGTCTCCGGCGTGACCGTCCCCGGGGGCAACCTCGGCGCCGACCCCATCGGCCTCGCCGCGCGGGCCAGCGTCCCGGCGGGCGACATGGGCGGGGCGGTCTCCCTCGCCCGGCGCTGCGCCGAGGAGCACCCCGGGCTGCGCGCCATCACCGTGGACGCCCTGCCGTACCACGACGCGGGCGGCAGCGACGCCGAGGAGCTGGGCTGCTCCATCGCGACCGGTGTCGCCTACCTGCGCGCGCTGACCGACGGCGGGCTCTCGATCGGGCAGGCGCTCGGGCAGCTGGAGTTCCGCTACGCCGCGACCGCCGACCAGTTCCTCACGATCGCCAAGCTCCGGGCCGCCCGGCGGCTGTGGGCGCGGATCGCGGAGGTCGTCGGCGAACAGGCCGGCAGCCAGGGCAGGCAGTTCCAGCACGCGGTGACCTCCTCCGCGATGATGACGGTGCGCGATCCCTGGGTGAACATGCTGCGCGCCACGCTCGCCTGCTTCGGCGCGGGAGTCGGCGGGGCCGACGCCGTGACCGTGCAGCCGTTCGACGCCTGCCTGGGCCTGCCGGACGGGTTCGCCAGGCGGATCGCCCGCAACACCCAGTCGCTGCTGATGGAGGAGGCCGGCGTGGCACGGGTGGCCGACCCGGCGGGCGGCTCGTGGTACACCGAGAGGCTCACCGCCGACCTCGCCGCGAAGGCCTGGGAGTGGTTCCAGGAGATCGAGCGGGCCGGGGGGATCTCCGAGGCGCTGGAGCGCCTGGTCCCCGAACGGCTGGCGGACACCCGGGCCAGGAGGGCCGCCGACGTCGCCCACCGCCGCGCCCCGATCACCGGCGTCAGCGAGTTCCCCGATCTGCGTGAACGGCCGCTGAGCCGGAGGCCGGGCCCGGGGCTCGCGCGGAGCGCCGCCCGGAGCGGGCTGCCGGTCGTGCGGTACGCCGAGGAGTTCGAGGCGCTGCGCGACCTCGCCGACGCGCGCGAGCCGCGCCCGGCGGTGTTCCTGGCGGCGATCGGGCCCGTCGCCGTCCACACCGCGCGCGCCACGTTCGCGGCCAACCTCTTCGCGTCGGGCGGCATCGCCACCGTGACGAGCGGGCCTTCTGGGCAGGGGGCCACCGACCCGGCCGCGATCGCCCAGGCCTTCCGCGAGTCCGGCACGCCCGTCGCCTGCCTGTGCTCCAGCGACCGGATGTACGGCGAGCACGCGGCGGCCGTCGCGGCGGCGCTCCGGGAGGCCGGGGCCACCAGGATCTGGCTGGCCGGCAAGGGCGACTATGAGGGAGTGGACGCCACGTTGTACGCCGGATGCGATGCCCTCGACGTGCTCCGCACGACCTTCGACGACCTGGGAGTGAGCCGGTGATTCCGATGATTCCGGACTTTTCGGAAATTGAGCTCGGTTCCGGTGCCGGCGCCGTACCGGAGACCGGATCTCATGGCCTCGGGGAGGCGTGGGAGACGCCGGAGGGCATCGCGGTCAAGCCTCTCTACACGGCCGGTGATCTCGACGGGCTCGGATCCCTCCAGACGTATCCCGGCATCGCGCCCTACCTGCGCGGGCCGTACCCGACGATGTACGTCACCCAGCCCTGGACGATCCGCCAGTACGCCGGGTTCTCGACCGCCGAGGAGTCGAACGCGTTCTACCGGCGCAACCTCGCCGCCGGGCAGAAGGGCCTGTCGGTGGCCTTCGACCTGGCGACGCACCGGGGCTACGACTCCGACCACCCGCGGGTTGCGGGCGACGTCGGCATGGCCGGTGTGGCCATCGACTCGATCTACGACATGCGGCAGCTCTTCGACGGGATCCCCCTCGACCGGATGAGCGTGTCGATGACCATGAACGGTGCGGTGCTGCCGGTCCTGGCGCTCTACATCGTGGCGGCGGAGGAGCAGGGGGTGGCCCCGGACAAGCTGGCCGGGACCATCCAGAACGACATCCTCAAGGAGTTCATGGTCCGCAACACCTACATCTACCCGCCGGGGCCGTCGATGCGGATCATCTCCGACATCTTCGACTACACCTCGCGGAAGATGCCGAAGTTCAACTCGATCTCGATCTCCGGCTACCACATCCAGGAAGCCGGGGCGACCTGCGACCTGGAGCTGGCCTACACCCTCGCGGACGGCGCCGAGTACCTCCGGGCGGGCGTCCGGGCGGGGCTCGACATCGACGCGTTCGCGCCGCGGCTGTCGTTCTTCTGGTGCATCGGCATGAACTTCTTCATGGAGGTCGCCAAGCTCCGCGCGGCCCGGCTGCTGTGGGCCGGGATCGTCAAGGGATCAGGCGCGAAGAACCCCAAGTCGCTCTCGCTCCGCACGCACAGCCAGACCTCCGGGTGGTCGCTGACCGCCCACGACGTGTTCAACAACGTCGTGCGGACCTGCGTCGAGGCGATGGCCGCCACCCAGGGGCACACCCAGTCGCTGCACACCAACGCGCTCGACGAGGCGCTCGCCCTGCCGACCGACTTCTCCGCCCGGATCGCCCGCAACACCCAGCTTCTCCTCCAGCAGGAGTCCGGCACCTGCCGGGAGATCGACCCGTGGGGCGGCTCCTACTACGTCGAGCGGCTCACCCACGACCTGGCCCGCAAGGCCTGGGACCACATCCAGGAGGTCGAGCAGGCCGGGGGCATGGCGAAGGCCATCGACCAGGGGCTGCCCAAGCTCCGCATCGAGGAGGCCGCCGCCCGCACCCAGGCCCGGATCGACTCCGGCCGCCAGCCGGTCATCGGGGTCAACAAGTATCGCCCGGAGGCCGACGAGCCCATCGAGGTGCTGAAGGTCGACAACACGGCCGTGCGGACCCAGCAGCTCGACAAGCTCCGCAGGCTTCGCGAGGAGCGCTCGGCCACGGCCGTCGCGGAGGCCCTGGAGGCGCTGACCAAGGGAGCCGCGGGGACCGAGAACCTGCTGGAGCTCGCCGTGGCCGCCGCCCGCGCCAAGGCCACGGTCGGGGAGATCTCGGACGCGCTGGAGAGGGTCTTCGGACGGCACGCCGCGGAGATCCGTACCATTTCCGGTGTGTACCGGGAAGAGGTCGGCGAGGCGGTGGACGAGGTCCGCGCGGCCTGCGCCGAGTTCGAGCGGGCAGAGGGCCGCCGCCCCAGGATCCTGGTCGCCAAGATGGGCCAGGACGGCCACGACCGGGGCCAGAAGGTGATCGCGAGCGGCTTCGCCGACCTCGGCTTCGACGTGGACGTCGGCCCGCTGTTCCAGACGCCGGAGGAGGTCGCGCGCCAGGCCGTCGAGGCGGACGTGCACGTCGTCGGCGTCTCGTCCCTGGCCGCGGGGCATCTGACGCTGGTCCCGGCGCTGCGGCGGGCGCTGGCCGGCCTCGGCGCGGACGACATCATGATCGTGGTCGGCGGCGTGATCCCGCCGGGAGACATCGACGAGCTGAGGGCCGCCGGTGCCGCCGCGATCTTCCTGCCCGGCACCGTGATCGCCGACGCCGCCCTGGAGCTCCTCAAGGACCTGTCCACCCGCCTCGCCCACACCCCCTCGCCGTGATCATGCAGAGGTTCCCGCGCGACCGCCTGACCGGCCCCGACCTCCTTCGTGATCATGCGCGGATTCCCCGTCACGCCGCCCCACCTGCGGCGATGTCCGCCGTGATCATGCACAGGAGTGGGCGCAGGTGACCGAGAGTTACGCCGAGGGGGTCCTGGCGGGAGACCGGCGCTGGATCGCGCGGGCGATCACGCTGGTGGAGTCGACCAGGCCCGACCACCGCGAGCCGGCCCAGCGGCTGCTGACCGAGCTGACGCCGCACGCGGGCAAGGCGCGCCGGGTGGGGATCTCCGGCGTGCCCGGGGTCGGCAAGTCGACGTTCATCGAGGCGCTCGGCACCCACCTGACCGAGCGGGATCACCGGGTCGCCGTGCTCGCCGTGGACCCGTCGTCGAAGCGCTCGGGCGGCAGCATCCTCGGCGACAAGACGCGGATGGCCAGGCTCTCGGCCGACCCCCGGGCGTTCATCCGGCCGTCCCCGACGGCCGGCACCCTCGGGGGCGTCGCCAAGGCCACCCGCGAGGCGATGATCGTCGTCGAGGCCGCCGGGTACGACACGGTGCTGGTCGAGACCGTCGGCGTGGGCCAGTCGGAGACCGCCGTGGCCGACATGGTGGACACCTTCCTGCTGCTCACGCTCGCCCGCACGGGCGACCAGCTCCAGGGCATCAAGAAGGGCGTGCTGGAGCTGGCCGACGTGATAGCGGTCAACAAGGCCGACGGCGAGCACGAGATGGCCGCGCGCAGGGCGGCGCGCGAGCTGGCCGGGGCGCTCCGGCTCCTCCGCTCGGCCACGCCGGTGCTGACGTGCAGCGGCCTCACGGGCGCGGGCCTCGACGACCTGTGGAAGCACATCGTCCGCCATCAGGAGAGCGCCGACCTGGCCGCCAGGCGCAGCCGCCAGCAGGTCGAGTGGACATGGGCCCTGGTCCATGACCGCCTCCTCACCCGGCTGCACGAGAAGGCCGCGCCCATCGCGCCGGACATCGAGCGGCAGGTCCTCGACGGGACCCTGACCCCGTCGCTCGCCGCCGATCGCATCCTCGCGGCGTTCGAGGAGGGGCCAAAGACTGACCGGGAGTGAACCGATTGACGTTCGGGTCATGAGGTTTCCCTCCCGGTGGGATATTCCCCCACCCGTGGGGCCCAAGATGCACGATTGCATATTCGCCCAGCTCAACTCCCCCGTGTGACGATGGCGGCGCTTTCGACGTGACGGGTTCGTTATGAGGGGGAGGTCGCGATGCATCCCGATCCGATGACGCCGCAACCGGTGGCCCGGGCTCTGGAGGAGTACCGGGCGCTGCTGGACGAGCACGGGCTCACCTGGGGAGAGCCGCCGCTGACGTACGTCCGCATGATGAGCTTCCTCCGGTTCCCCGACGAGGCCAGGCGGATGGCCTTCGGCCGGGACGCCGGCGAGACGGAGCTCGGCGAGGCGTTCCGCGACGCGCTCGGCGGCGAGGTGCCCAGGGGGCTCACCGTGCTGAGGCTCCTGCGGGACGGCCACCGGCTGGAGACCGGCCCGGCGACGGCGGTCCTGTCGGCCGATCCCGTCCCCGCCATCCTGCTGGTCGACTCGGCCCGCGACACCGCCACGCGGGTCACGGCCGGCGGCGTGCCGTACGACATCGGGCCGGGGAGCGCCCGGCTCCTCGACGTGACCAGCGCCACGCCGGTGACGGCCGACGGCCGGGCGGTGGATCTCTCGGGGCTGGCCCGGGCGGCCGTGCCGGCCAGGCTGCGCCTGCGCGCCGGGTTCCCGTGCCGCTGGACCGTCCTGTCCGACGGGGGTCAGGGGTGGTATCCGGCGGGCAGCCCGCCCCGGCGCGACTACCGCGACGTGCCGTTCTTCCACGGCGACGACCTCGTGCTCGACGTCCCCGCCGAGCCCCTGACCGTCCGGGTCTCGCGCGGCATGGAGTACGGCACGGCGGAGACGGCCGTGATGCCCGAGCCGTGGCGCGAGACGCTCGTCGAGCTGGCCCCCGAACGGATCTACGACGCCGCCGCCCGCGACTGGTACGGCGCGGACCTCCACGTCCACCTCAACTGGGCGGGCGACCTGGTCGCGACGCCCGCCGAGGCCGCGGCCGCGCAGCACGGCGAGGACCTGCACGTGCTCAACCTCGTCGCGGGCAACGTCGCGGGGGAGCGGGTCTACGACCGTGAGGCGCTCCAGCACTGGGCCGGCCGCGATCTGCCGTGGTCGGACGCCACCCACATCGCCCGCATGGGCGTGGAATACCGCAACGACCTGCTCGGTCACGTCCACGCGTTCGGGATTGCCGCGCCGCCGCCGGCCTACCACACCGGGTTCGCGGGCGACGCCGACTGGCCGCCGAACGCCACCGCCTGCGGCGAGCTGCGGGAGCTGAACGCCGTCCTCGGGTACGCCCATCCCTTCCACGGGCCCGTCTCCACGCCTGAGGAGATCATCGGCGACGGGTGCCGAGACTGCTCGGGGCGGGCCCTCGTCGTGGACGCCGCCCTCGGGCTGATGGACGGCGTCGAGCTGCTTCACTTCTCGGACTTCTCCGGCACCGTGGAGGTCTACCGGCGGCTCATCGGCGCGGGCAACCGGCTCGCCGCGCTCGCGGGCACCGACACGATGCTCTCCTTCACCCGGCAGGACACGGTCTCCAGCCCGCCCGGCTGGGAGCGCGTCTACGCCCGCCTCGACGGCCCCCTGTCCGCCGAGTCGTTCGCCCGAGCCGTACGGCAGGGCCGGACGTTCGCCACCACAGGCCCGTGGCTGGAGCTGACCGTGGACGGCCGAGAGCCGGGCGACACGCTGGACCTCGCGCCGGGCGACCGGGTGACGATCACGGCCAGGACAGTCGGCCCCGAGGTGGAGCGCCTGGAGATCCGCACCGCGGCCGGCCTACTCGCCGAGTCCGCCGCTCTGGGCCCCGGCGGCGAGCTGACGGCCACGCTGGTCGTGGACGGCCCCACCTACGTGGTGGCGGTCGCGTCGGGACGCGGCCACCCCCGGTCGCTCCACAGGGAGGTCTTCGCCCACACGAGCCCGGTCTATCTCGACGTCGCGGGCAGGCACGTCGCCCGCGAGGAGGACGTGCGCTGGTGCCTGCGCTGGCTCACCCTCCTGGAGGACCTCGTCCGCGACCACGCCGCCCTTGAGGGGCCGGCCCAGCTCCGCGACCACCTCGACCTCATCGAGAAGGCCCGCGCGGTCTACGAATCCCGTCTCTGACCGGCCTGTAAACCGTCAGATGTCGAGCTCGGAGCCGCCGAACCGGTCCCGCAGGAACCGGCCCTGGTCCCTGAGGGCCTGCTCGTCCCCCTGGTAGACGGCGTCGGCCACCTTGGTGAGGCCCGTCTCCAGCAGGTCGAGCTGGGCCATCAGCTCCTCGTGCGCGCTGCGCTCCCGCTCGCCCCGCCGGGTCAGCGCGTACGACCTGGGCAGGTTGGCGTACGCCTCCAGGCTGGTCGGCAGGTAGTCGCGGATCGCCTGCGACACGACGTGGAGCTGGTCGGGGGAGGAGGTCAGCGCCTCCGCCCTGGCCAGGATGTCGCGAAGGATCGCGGCCAGCCCGCCGACCTTCGCCACGACGTCGTCCGGGAACCGGGTCGCGGACACCTTCGACACCAGCGCGTCGAGGTCGGCCCGGAGCTGCCGGGTCTCGACCTCGGCGTGGGAGATCGTCAGCCGCACCCGGTCCGGCGGGGTGAGCAGCGCCCCCACCCCGTAGAGCCCTATGACGACGATGGGCCAGAACGACCCGGCCAGCCCGAGGAAGTGCAGCACCAGGCCGAGCAGGGCGAGGGCCGAGCCGACGATGTTCCTGGTCGAGCCGAGGTAGGCCAGGAACCGGTCACTGGTAGCCACGGATCTCCTTGAACGCCGACGCGAGCGACCCCGACCGGGCGTCGAACGTCGCGCCGCCGGTCAGCGCCGCGACCTGCTTCATCTCCGCCACGTCGCTGTCGCCGAACAGCACCACGAAGGTCCGGACGTTCCGGGGCGTGGTCGCGTAGTAGGACGCGAAGTCGTCGTAGGAGGCGCCGTCGGTGTTGTCCCCGTCCGTCATGAGGACGATCGACGTGAAGTCGCCGCCGTTCCCCTGCCGCGCGGTCAGCTCGTACGCCGCCCGGAGACTGTCGTAGATGGCCGTGCCGCCGTTCGCGTCGAGGGCCTCGCCGTACGACCTGATCTGCCCGAGGACGGCGGTGGCGTCCCGCTCGGGCACGGTGAACGTGCGCGGCGTGCCGGGAGCGGAGTTGAACGGCAGCAGCGTCACGGTCTCGCGGTTGCGGAACCGGGAGAACTGCCCGGAGACCGAGGTGTCCGCGCCGGTCAGCGCCGCGAGCGCCTGCTTGAGCGAGTCGATCCTGTCGCCCCGCATCGAGCCCGAGGTGTCGAGCACGAACAGCGTCCGCGACGGGCGGCGCACCTGGTTGAGGTACGCGCTGATCAGCTCGTCGGCGGCGCTGCGCCGGTTCGGGAACGGCAGCTCCAGCAGCTGCGCCGTGCCGAACCTCTGGTCGGGCCGGACCTCGGGCACGATGGGCCGCCGGTAGGTCGTCGTCATGATCTTCCGCTGGACGTCCGGGGTCCGCAGCCAGGTGGCGAGCTTGCCGTACAGCTCCTTCTTGGCGGAGGACGCGAGGAGCGTGAGCGGGTAGTCGGCGGTGACGACGCCGTCGCTGGGATAGACGATCGTGAGCGGCTCCTTGAGCCTGCTCTGCAGGCCGAGCAGCACCGACTCGTAGTTGATCAGCCCGTCCACCGAGCTCGCCTTGGCGTACGCGTCGGCGAGCCAGCCCGACGAGCCCGCGGTGAGCGTCTGGGCGGAGAAGAACTGCTTCAGCTTCGGCGTCGCGGCGGCGATCTGCGCCTTGTCCAGCGCCTCGCCCGCGTTGGACAGCGCGGCCGTGACCCCGACCAGGGCGGAGAAGCCCGAGTTGGACGACGCGGGGTTCGTCATGCCGAAGGTGAACTTCCGGTCCTTGGCCGCCGCCGCGATGTCGGCCCAGGTGACCTGCCTGGTGTCCCAGCCGAGCGCGTGCGCCTTGGTCTTCTTCAGGCCGAGGACCACGGGCGAGACCATGACCTTCGTCTGCGTCGACAGCTTGGCGTTCGCCCCGTCGATCAGCGACAGGTAGCGGTTGGAGGAGAACCAGGTCGCGTCGTAGTGCCCGTCCGCCCCGCCGCTCGCCACCTGTTCGGCGCCGTCGAGCGTGCCGGTGTAGGTGAGCGCGACCTTCACGCCCACGGCGCCGGCCGCCTCCTTGAGCAGCGGCTCCAGGTCCTTCACCTCGCTGCCCGCGAGGACGCGCAGCACATCCGGCCCGTCCGGTAGCCGCCCCGGCGTGTCCGGCGGGTCGCCGCCGCCCGTGCACGCCGCCGCCGCGACCAGCACGGCCAGCGCGGCCGCCGCCGCGAGACGCCTCATGAGGAGATCGCCTCGTCGTCGCGGCGGGCCCGCTCCAGGTAGGTCTTGGCGTGGTCGAGCTCGACCGTCAGGTTGTTGACGGTGACCGCCATGCTCTCGACGGCCTTCGCCTTGAACGTGTCGATCATGTCCATGGTCGTGTAGATGTTGTCGAACGCCTTCTGCAGCGCCTCCATGCTCACCGTGGTGGAGGCGGCCTGCGTCTGGATCTCGCCGGCCTGCGTCTTCAGCATCTCGCTGGTGGCCAGGATCAGGTCCGAGGTGGTCGCGTTGAGGGCGGAGATCTGGTCGAGCACGAGCTTCTGGTTGGCCAGCGCCTGGGCGACCGTGACGGCGGTCCGCAGCGCCGAGATCGTCGTGGTCGTCGCCCGGTCGACGCCCTTGATCAGCTCCAGGTTGTTCTTGCGGATCAGGTCGAGGGCGAGGTAGCCCTGCGCGGAGACGGCGAGCTGGGTCAGCAGGTCCTGGTGCTTCTGCCGGACGCTGAACAGGGCGTCGGAGCGCAGCGCCGTCGCCTTCTCCGAGTCCGTCAGCTCGATCCGGTTGATCTGCTCTTCGAGGGCCGAGTCGAGCGCCGCCGCGAGCACCGCGTACTCCTGGAGCTTCGTCATCGACTCCCAGAGGTTCGCCTTCTCGCCCTCGATGGCGGCGTTGTCCTTGAGCAGCTCGTCCTGCCCGGACTTGAGGGCCCGGATGATGTCGTCGATGTGCTTCTGCGCGCTCTGATATTTCGCGAAGTAGTCGCGCAGCTTGTCCCCGAACGGGATGAGCCCGAGCAGCTTCTTCGCGCCGCTGGTGGCCTGCTTCGGGTCCAGGTCCACGATCGTACGGCGGAGCGCCACAAGCTGGTTGGCGACCTGGACCTGGCCGTCGGCGCCCTCACCCTTCGCCGAGGCGAGCGCGGCCACCGGACGCTTCAGCATCCGGTTCGAGACCTGCGACGACGCCCGGATCTCCGAGTCGCCCATCGACGAGATGTCGTGGACCTTCTTGGTGAACTCCGGCGACCGGGGGTCGAGCGTCGTCAGCTCCTCGGCGAAGCCCGCCGCCTTGCTCGCCAGCTCCGCGCCGCGCTCGTCGGGGAGCGGGAGCATGGTGGCGGCCTTCTCGACCGGCACCGCCGCTACGGGAGCGGGCGGCGTCAGCACCAGATCGTTGGACACTGTTCGGTTCTCCTTGTGGGGGGCCTGCGTGGGGCCGGGTGCCGCGTGGGGGTCAGCGCGTGGAGGTCAGCGCGTTGGGGTCAGCGCGTTGGGGTCAGGAGGTGGGCTTGGCGCCGGCCAGGTAGCGCCGCTCGATCGTGGCGATGAGCCGCTCCAGATGGTCGTAGGTGGGCGGCTCCACGACGTCGACCAGGCTGCCGGGGATCGGGGCCTTGGCCGAGGCGACCAGGCCCGCGAAGACCTTCGGGTCGGCCGTGCGGAAGCCGTACCTCGCCTCGAGGCGGGCGAACTCGGGGTCCTCCTGGAGGAGCCTGCCGACCTCGGCCGCCTGGTCGGTGAACGGCACGAGCGTGTGCTTGCTGAGCACGGTCGGCGAGGGGTAGATCAGGCGCATGTCCGGGCGGATCGCCCCGTCGGCCGCGAACAGGCGCGACGCGTACTGCGCCTCGTAGATCACCACCATCGGCGTCTTCCCGGCGCCCATCGCGAGGTAGTCCTCGAACGGCGCCTCGCTCGACGACTCCGAGTAGCCCTGGTCGAGGAAGAGCGGGGACACCTTCTCGGCGACCGTGGCGGCCTGGGCGGATGAGTTCACCACGTCGTCGCCGTTGGCGACGTAGCTGGTCATCGCCAGGTACATCGCGGCGGAGTTCGACGTGCGCACGTCGGTGGTGGTGAGCAGCACCCGCTTGCGGGCCCGGTAGGTCGTGTTGCCCGGCAGCGCGTCCCAGCGGGTGCCCTTGGCGACCAGGTCGAGGTACTTCTTGATGTCGAGCACCTGGTAGCCCGAGCCGGAGTCGTGGACCACGCCGGCTTTCGTCAGCACGTCGACGATCGGCTGGAACGTCGCGATGGCCATGGGGGAGTAGAACGGCGAGTACGTACGGCTGGCCTTGCGCTCCTGCCGGATCTTCTCCGCCGCCGGGACGCTGGAGGGGAAGGCGAAGGCGTACTTGCCCAGGTCGACCGTGGTGGCGATCTGCCGCGACCCGGCCGTGTCGACCTCCACCCGCAGCCCGTGCCTCGCGAACGCCGCCTTGACCTGGGCGTCGTCGAAGAACGGCTTCTTCTCCGACCCGATCACCCCGCGGACCGTCGTGAGCTGCTTCGTCCCGCCCCCGCCGCCCCCGCCGCCGCTCCCGCCGCTGTTGCCCAGGACGAGAGCCAGCACGACGGCCCCGCCCAGGAGCAGCGCCAGCCCGACGCCGATCCATCGCTTCATTCAAACGTTCCTTTAGCGAGCTCCCGCAGCCGATTTGGCCCCGCATCCACCCCGAATTATGGGAGATAACCGGAATACGTGAGGTCTGGGGAGAGAACGTATTTAGAATTCAGCGCTCGTTCACCGGAAATTCACGCGAATAGGGTGCGGCCCCAGTAGTCGCCGGCGTCCGTCACGCCGGGAGGACAGGCGAACAGGCCGCTGGAGACGTGCTTGATGTACTCGTTCAGCGCGTCCTTGCCGGCCAGCTCCATCTGAATCGGGACGAACTGCTTGCGCGGGTCGCGCTGGTAGGCCATGAAGAAAAGCCCGGCGTCGAGCCGGCCCAGGCCGTCCGAGCCGTCGACGAAGTTGTAACCCCGCCGCAGCAGCCGGGCCCCTCCGTGGCTGGACGGGTGCGCGAGCCGTACGTGCGCGTCGGCCGCGATCACGGGCTTGCCGTCGGGTCCCGTCTTCGCGAAGTCCGGCGTGTCGAACTCCCCGTGGCCGGTGAGCGGCGCGCCCTTGCCCTTGTCCCGGCCGAAGATCGCCTCCTGCTCCGCCAGTGAGGTGCGGTCCCAGGTCTCGACGTGCATGCGGATCTTGCGGGTTACCAGGTAGCTGCCGCCGTCCATCCAGGCCGGGCCGTCGCCGGGGGCCGCCCACAGATGGTCGCGGAGCATCGCGGTGTCCTCGAGCTTGAGGTTGTTCGTCCCGTCCTTGAAGCCCATCAGGTTGCGGGGCGTGGCCTGCGCGCGGGAGGTCGAGGAGGTGCGGCCGAAGCCGAGCTGCGAGTAGCGGACCGACACCTTGCCGAATCCGATCCGCGCGAGGTTGCGGATCGCGTGCACGGCCACCTGGGGGTCGTGCGCACAGGCCTGGACGCAGAGGTCGCCGCCCGAGATGTCCGGCTCCAGCTCCTCGCCGGGGAACGCGGGCAGGTCGGCCAGGGCCGCCGGCTTACGGCCGGCCAGCCCGAACCGGCCGTCGAACAGCGACGCCCCGAAGCCGACTGTCAGCGTCAGCCCGGAGGGCGGCAGGCCCAGGGCCTCGCCCGTGTCGTCCGGCGGGGCCTCGGGGGCGCCGCCGACCGCGCCGAACGTGCCCGCGTCCTTGCCCTGGGTCATCCGGGCGGCGGCGACGGTCCACTCCTGGAGCAGGTCGATCAGCTCGGCCCGCTTCGTGGTGATCACGTTGAAGGAGACGAAGTGCAGCCGGTCCTGAGCCGGCGTCGTGATGCCCGCCTGGTGCGCGCCGTAGAAGGGCACGGGGTCGGAGGTCGAGGCCGCGTGGGCGGCCGGGGGCTCCTCGATCAGCGAGCGGGTCGCGACGGCGCCCGCCCCGACGGCGGCCACGCCCGCCGCCCCCAGGCCGAACAGCTTCCTGCGGCTGATCGCGCTCAATGGGCCACTCAATGGGCCACGCACTGAGTCACTCACTTGGCCACCACCACGGCGGCGACCCTGCTGATCGGCTCGGCGAGGGCGTTGATGGCGTCCGACAGGGCCTTCAGATCGTCCTTGGACAGCTCGTTGTGCGGCTTCCAGCCGTCCCCGGCCCGGTGCTCGCCGAGCGTGCTCTCGGCCGCGGCGAACTTCTCGTCGAGGGTCGTCACCAGGTCGGCGGCGCGCTCCTGCAGCACCGGCCGGAGGGCCTGGACGGCCGCCTTGGACCCCTGAAGGTTGGCGTCGAAGTCCCACAGGTCGGTGTGGGAGTAGCGGTCCTCCTCGCCGGTGATCTTGCCGGTGGCCACCTCGTCGAGCAGCTCCTTGGCGCCGTTCGCCAGCTGGACGGGGGAGAGCTCCGCCGAGTTGGACTTCGCCACGATCGTGGTGACGTCGGCCATGAGCTTGTCGGCGATCGGGCCGTCCTCGCTGACGTCCTTCGTGACCCAGAGATCCTTCTCGATCTTGTGGAAGCCCGTCCACTTCTCGCCCTTGGCCACGTCGTTCTCGCGGGCGTCGATCGCCGGGTCGAGGTCGCCGAAGACCTCGGCCACCGGCTCGATGCGCTCCCAGTAGGTGCGGGCGACCGGGAAGAGCTCCTTGGCCTTGGCGATGTCGCCCGCCTTGACCGCGTCCGCGAACTCCTTCGTCTTGACGAGCAGCGTGTCGGACTGGGACTTGATGTACGCCTTGTAGCTCGCGACCGCCTCGGCGAGCTTCGCGTCCGCGGCCAGCGGCTTGTGCTCGCCGGTGACCGTGAGCGGGTTGCGGATCCCCTTCCCCGACATTCCCGGCTTGCAGGTGGCCTCGTAGGCCCCCGGCGGGAGCTCGATGACGACCTCGCGGGTCAGGCCGGGCACGATGTTCTCGACCTCGCCCATCACCCGGTCGCCCGGGGCGTACACGTAGAACTCGGTCACCTTGCTGCCGTTGTTGGTCACGGCGAAGGTGGAGGTGCCGGCGGCGAGCTGGGCCGTGCCGACCTGGCACTCGGTGTCGGTGGCGGCGACGGCGATCTTCCCGGGCTTCCCGGGCTCGGCCGCGGCGGTCGTCGTGCCGGTGCCCCCGGAGCCGCTTGTCGAGGAGCAGGCGGTGAGCCCGGCGAGGGCCAGGGCGGCGGCGGTCAGGACGGTGGCGGTGCGCATGTGCGTGGGACTCCGACTCTTGCGGTGAGGGTTCAGGAAGCGGGCTGAGCCGATTTGGGAGCAGGACTCACGGGCGCCTTGCTGGAGGGCCGGAGGAAGAGGAAGAGAACGGGCAAGGCATAGGCGACCCAGGCGATCGTCTCCAGCACGCTGGGCTGCGCGGTGATGTTGAACATGCCGCTGAGCAGCGTGGAATACCACGCCGACGGGTCGAGGACGCCGCTGATGTCGAAGGCGAGGGTGTTCAGCCCGGGCAGCACCCCCGACTCCTGGAGATCGTGCACGCCGTACTTGAAGATGCCGGCGGCGACCAGGATCAGCAGCAGCCCCGTCCAGGTGAAGAACTTGGTGAGGTTGATCACCAGAGCGCTCAGGTAGAGCGCCCAGCCGAGGGCGACGGCCACGAGCAGCCCGAGGGTGATCCCGATCAGGGGGCTCGCGCTGGCCGCCGCCCCCTGCGCCGCGGCGAACCACAGGAGCGCCGTCTCCAGGCCCTCTCGGGCCACGGCGAGGAACGCCATGACGACGACGGCGGTCCCGCCGAGCTGGAGGGCGTCGCTGAGCTTCTCCCGGAGCTCGCCCGACATCTTCCGCGCCGCCGTCCGCATCCAGAAGATCATGAAGGTGACGAACACGGTGGCGGCCAGCGAGGCGATCGCGTCGAACAGCTCGTGCTGCCGCGATTCCAGGTGCGCGGCGGTGAAGGTGAGCAGCGCGCCGAACCCGACGGAGAGCGCGACGGCCGCCCCGACTCCCGACCAGACGAGCGGCAGCCTGTCTCGGCGGTCGCTCTTGACCAGGAAGGCCACGAGGATGGAAACGACGAGCGTCGCCTCCAGGCCCTCGCGCAGCCCGATGAGGAAGCTCGCGAACACAGTGGCCCTCCGGGGGAGTGGTAAGCCTTACCTAAATTAGGACAGGGTTACCTTACCGGCAAGAGGCCATGGTCATCTAGTGGGGGAGGCTTTTGTCACTTCCCTGGTCGCCTGCCTCCCCGGTCACCGGAAAACCAGTGGCGCGGGGGCGGTCCCGGTGCCTAGCGTGGCAGCCGTCTGGTAGTCGCATCCCTGGAGGTTCCGTTGGAGTTCTGAGGTCGCCGCCACCGTGCATTCACCTCATGAGCATCCCCGGGATCGTCTTTATGCCATTTTCCGTCATTTGTGCTCGTTTGTCCTTTTCGTGGCCTGACCGCACATCCGTTTTCGACGGCCTCGACTTCACTTTCGGGACGGGCCGGACAGGGCTCATCGGGGCGAACGGTTCCGGGAAATCCACGCTGCTCAGGCTCGTCGCGGGCGAGCTGACGAACAACCTCGACCTGGCCAGCGTCAGGCAGCTCGCACAGGCGCTGTCGGCCTACCGGGGGGCGCTCATCGTGGCCGGCCACGACCTGCCGTTCCTGGAGTCGATCGGGATCGCGAGGTGGCTGTCCGTCGGTCAAGAGGGGCTGACGGCGTCGTCTTGACACACGGTGTTTGATCCGTAAAAAGTGGTGGGGGTGATCTCTCCCCGACTACCGGCGGCCGCGCTGGCCGTGACCTTCGCCCTGGCGGCCTGCACCGGAAAGAGCTCCACGGGCGGCCCCAGCCCGGCCTCTCCCGCCGGCGCCTCGCCCGGGTCCTCATCTGGGTCCTCGTCTGGATCTCCGGCCCCTTCGGGGCTGACGCCCGAGGCCTACCAGGTCACGCTGGACGGGGCCGGCAAGCCCGTCGCCGCCGCGCTGGGCGCCATCGCCAAGGCCCGCACGTTGCGGTCGATCGGCCAGCGGATCGACCGCGCCAAGAACGCGGTCGACGACGCGGTCGGGCAGCTCGGTGGCGTCCAGCCGCCCGCGGACATCGGCCCGGAGCACGCCGACTACCTCGCGGCGCTGCGCGCGATGAACGGCGAGCTGGACACCCTCCATGTCGCCGTCGACGGGCGCAGCCTGTGCACCTCGGGGGCGGTCCTCGCCCGGCTCGGCAAGTCGGGCGAGTTCGCCGATCTCAAGGAGGCCGGGGCGGACCTGGCGGGCGGCGGCGACTACCGAGGCGGGCTGATCGGCCTCAAGCCGCCCAAGGAGCGCGACCGCCGGCCCGGCAACGGCACGGTCCTGCTGTCGGCCGTCCGCGGCGGCCGGGGCAGCCTGACCGTCAAGAACGGCGGCTCCCGGGACGGGGTCGTGAGCCTGGTCAAGGGCAAGAAGAAGGCCGTCAGCCTCTACGTGCGGAAGAAGTCGACCGCCAAGGTCCCCAACATCAGGGACGGGAGCTACCGCGTCTACTTCACGACCGGCGTCGACTACGACCGCGCGGCGCACGCCTTCAACAGAAGCTGCCGGTTCTCGCGGTTCGATGACGCGTTGCGCTACCGGACCACCTACACGGCCACCCAGGTCCGCTGGAACAACTGGACGATCACGCTGAACAAGATCAGCGGTGGGAACGCGTCGACAAGCGACGTCAACCCGGACGACTTCCCGTCCTGAGACTTTCCACGGGCACCTGTGGGAGGCGCGGCGGCTCCGTGCGGTGTCATGACCGTCCCGCCGGGGCTCGCGTCCTGCCGAAGGCTTCCCCTGCTGGGCGGAGGTTCCGTACTCGGACGAAGTCCCCGGCGGAGACCATAAGGCCCCGCCTGAGACGAGAAGACCCCTGCTGGGACGAAAGGCCGCGGTCCGGGACCGCGGCCTTTCCGTTGGGCTCAGCTGGAGAAGAGCATGCCCACCCAGCTTCGGTTGTGGTGGCCGTGGTGCCCCCCATGGTGCGGCGCGCCCCAGGCCGGGCCATTGTGAGCGGGCGGCGGCGCGTACTGCTGCTGCGCCCACTGGGACTCCAGCCTGGTCAGCGTCTCCAACTCGCCGTAGTCCAGGAAGATCCCCCGGCAGTTGTCACACTGCTCGATGTGGATCCCGTTGCGGTCGTACGTCCGCATCCGGCCACGGCACTTGGGACACTCCATCGATAACCCTCTCCCTGCTCTATCTCTAAGCTCTATCTCTGGCTTTCGCCTGCGGCCGCGAGGATCCTCTCGCAGGAGGAGACCAGCGCCAGGGCCACGTCGTCGAGGGCGTCGCCCGCCCTTCTCGCCGTGACCACGGACGTCGCGGCCAGTTGGACGGTCAACGCCCGGGCCGGCAGGTCGAGTTCCCGCCACGGGTCGTCGTACGGCACGGCCGCGCCGCCCGCTCGGAGATAGGCGGACAGGAAGTGGTCCCACGCGGCGGGCTCCAGCAGCCCGGCCGCGAACCAGGCCGCGGGGCGGGCGAGGTCCCACGCCGGGTCGCCCACCCCGAGGTCGTCCGGATCGATCAGCAGCCACGTCCCCGCATGGCGGACGAGCTGTCCCAGATGCCAGTCGCCGTGCGTCAGCGCCGGTCTCGCGGCCGGAAGAGTCAGCGGCGGCAGCGTCTCGTACGCCTTCCGGATGATGGCGACAGCGTCCACACCGCCCAACTCGTCCGAATCCTGCTCACCCCCGCCGTACTTCCCCATGCGGGACTCTCCGGCGCCCGCCCTGTCCCTGATTGGGTCATCCTTGCTCTGCTCGCCTCTGTCCAGCTCTCGCGCCTCTGGTGCGAGGCTGTCCGACTCCGCAGTGCGCTGTGCGAGGCTGTCCGACTCGGCCGTGCCGTGTGCGACGCTGTCCGGCTCCGCAGTGCGCTGTGCGGTGACGCTGTCTTGTTCGATTGCGTCCAACTCCGCCATGGCTCTGGCCAGGCGCGCGGGTCCGCCTGCTGGGGGCATACCGGTGGGCAGGGGATGGGCGTGGAGCCGCGCGAGGAGCCGGCCGCCTTCCTCCCATGGCGTGGCGCCGCTGTCGAGGAGGGCGGGAGTCAGCGCCTTCCCGGCGGGCCAGATCGTCACGAGCCGGTCGCCCAGCCGATCCAGGCCGAGGGGGACCAGCATCACCCCGGGCAGCCGACCGGCCATGTCCAAGCGAGCGCGTAGTCCTTTCTCGTCCGTGTCGGCCGGGTGAGCCTTGACCACGACGTCGCCGACCCGCACAACCAGCACCCGAGTGTCCTTGAGCACCGTCACCGGCCCGTCGCGCCGCGCGAGCCGTACAAGATCGTCAACGAGCATGGGAACTCAAGTGCTGATCATCCACGACGTAAGCCTAAACGCGGGGCCTGAGAGGTCCTCACAAATTCTCGGAGGGCCGTTCGCGGTCGTACGTGGGCGTGCTGCTCCAGGCCAGGAGGCGACGGGCCGGGAACGCCCCGGCCGCGTGCGTCTTCTGGCGGGCGTATCCGGGAGATCGCGGCTCGGCGACTCGGGTCCGTTCAGGCATCTTAGGTAGATCTTTAGCACAGCCCTCTGACCTGCGGCTTTGCGGTGGATCATGCTCGGTTTTGTCGTAGGTGCTGGATAGCGTGAGGGCAGTTCTTGAGATCCGCTACAGCCCAGGGGAGGTGCCGTCGATGTCCGGGTCGCCGATCGACGTAGCAGGTTCCTCTCCTACGGCGCGCCCCTCCAGGCGCGAGTTGCCCGATGTCCTCAAGGGCACTGTGCTGGACCCTGACTACGTTCCGCCGCAGCGCTCCGCCGACGAGGCGTACGGCGACGCCTGGCAGCACGAGGCATACCGTCAGTTCGTCCGGGGACCCTCTTCCGACGCCGGCACCTCCGGTCCCTCCACGAGCTCGAGTGACTCCGACTCTTCCGGCGGCAGTGAGCCGTCCGGCGTTGAGCCGTCTGGCCGTCAACCGTCTGATGGTGAAACGTCTGGCGGTCACGAGCCGCCTGCCGTGTCTATGGGTTCTGAAGAGCCGGGGCGGTCTACGGGTTCGGGGACCGCAGGTTCGGACGGGCCGGTGGGGTCGGCAGGAGGCCCGTCAGGTTCGGGTTCGGGTGGGCCGGCGGCGTCCGGGGTGTTGGTGTCGGAGTTGCGGGAGATGGCGTCCCGGCTGGCGGTGGCCGGCCTTCCCGACAGCGCCGCGCTGTGTCTGGTTGAGGCGGAGGAGTTGCTGTACGCGCGGGATCGGTTGACCTCGGCGATCGCCGCGCGGGTGGGCCGGGTGCATGTGGCGGGGGAGGTCAAGGGTGTCGGGTATGGCTCGACCGGGACGTGGTTGCGCGGCGCGGCGGGGATGACCGGTGCGGGGGCGTCGCGGTTGCTCCGGCTGGCGACGGAGCTGGCCCGGCTGCCGG
>NZ_JBGCBZ010000022.1:0-128858 GCF_041262585.1 Planotetraspora sp. GP83
CAACGGGGAACTGCGGGGGGCGACTCATCATGCGTCTCTCTTCCAGGCTCAGGAGACCCAACTAACTCCTGCGCCACTAAGTCTGACGCGCGACACACCCACCTCGGCAGAAAAGGCCGCTACGCCGGAAGATTCCGAACCTGAGCAGAAAACAGCGCAACGCTGACCACGGTGAACCTCGCACAGATCCTGCTGAAGCGCGCACGGGCTTTGCTCCAGCACGCATTGGGCTCTGTTGAATCGCACCCGCGACCGAGCGCCGGGGGCGAGCTCATCGACCAGGGGCATACCGCCCTGCTACTTCCAGGGCTACCTCAACAGGGCGGTCGAGTCCGGCCAGCGGGCGGCCGACGAGGTGATCGTGGCACTGCGCCGCTGACGGCCGGCGCCGCGGAAAGCTCAGCCGCTGAAGCTCAGCCGCTGAAGCCCCGTCGCTGAAGTGCCGCGTCGTTGACCGTGGTCAGCGCGCCGCGGTATGGCCGCCGCGGAAGCGGGTCTCGTGGTCCCAGAGGTAGGCGCAGCGCGGGCACTGGACGTGCAGGAGGCTCCCGGTGGTGCCGAGGAGGTATCGCCAGTGGTCCCGGCAGTTCCGGCCCGCGCCGCAGTCGCCGCAGTCCTTGTCGTCGAGGCATCGGGGGCAGGAAACCCAGGCGCGGCGGCCCCGGTCGGCGTGGGGGTCAATCGGCAGCATGGCTGAAGTCCCGCCGGGGGAGGACGCCCGCGTCGGCGAGCATGGCGTACGTGTTGCGCTGGTGCTCGTCGAGCTCCGAGTAGAGCAGGTCGTAGGCCTCCTGCTCGGACCGCAGCGCGGCCGCCGGGTCCCAGTGCGGGCCGATTCCGGCGACCACGGCGGCCCTCCGCCGAGCCTCCTCGAGGGCGAGGTCGATCTCGAAGACGGCGTGGTCGCCGCCACTCTCTTGGTCCATTGCCACTGTCCTGGGGAAGAGTTTTGCGGGGCCTATGCACCTTATATGGCTTTTGTCCGAATAGCTGGACGGCGGGCGGGCACGGAGCGCTGAACGGGGAGGTGCCATGGCCACCTACGAGTACGTCTGTTCGGGCTGCGGGCCGTACGACGTGGCCCTGCCCATGGGCGGCGCGACGCCGTACCGCGACTGCCCAGAGTGCGGCGGGCCGGCCCGCAGGATCTTCTCCGCCCCGAGCCTGTCCCGCGTGGGCCGGGCGCTGGCGGAGGCGCTCGACAGAGAGGAGCGCAGCCGGGACACGCCCGAGGTCGTCAGGGACGTCCACTGACGACATCCAGCGAGGGAGGACAGTAAGGGAGGCTGCCATGCCGCAGGTCGCGTTCAGCGTGGACCAGTCGAAGTCCATGCGGGACCAGGACGTCCCCGGCCACAACAGGTGGCATCCCGACATCCCGGCTGTGGCGTCGGTACGGCCCGGCGACGAGTTCCGGCTGGAATGCCGTGACTGGACCGACGCGCAGATCGGGAACAACGACTCCGCCAACGACGTGCGGGACATCGACCTGACGCTGCCACACATGCTGAGTGGCCCCGTGGCCATTGAGGGCGCGGAGCCCGGCGATCTTCTGGTCGTCGACATCCTGGACATCGGCCCGGTCCCACAGCAGACCGGCCCACAGCAGACCGGCCCCCAGCAGACCAGGGACGTGCCGGGGCAGGGGTGGGGCTACACGGGGGTGTTCGCCAAGGTCAACGGCGGCGGCTTCCTGACCGATCACTTCCCGGACGCCTACAAGGCCGTCTGGGACTTCCACGGCGTCCAGACGACTTCCCGCCACCTGCCGGGCGTCCGGTTCACGGGGATCACCCATCCCGGCCTGTTCGGCACGGCGCCTTCGGAGGACCTGCTCGCGACGTGGAACCGGCGGGAGCGGGCACTGATCGACACCGATCCCCAGCGCGTACCGCCTCTCGGCCTGCCGCCGGAGCCGGGCAACGCCCTGGCCGGCACGGCGACCGGCGAGGTGGCCGACCGGATCGCCCGGGAGGGCGCCCGGACGGTCCCGCCACGCGAGAACGGTGGGAACCAGGACATCAAGAACTTCACTCGTGGCGCGCGGGTGCTCTGCCCGGTGTTCGTGAAGGACGCCAAGCTGTCGGCGGGCGATCTCCATTACAGCCAGGGCGACGGCGAGATCACCTTCTGCGGCGCGATCGAGATGGGCGGGTTCATCGACTTCCACGTCGACCTCGTCAAGGGCGGCATGGAGAAGTACGGCGTGACCACCAATCCGGTCTTCATGCCAGGCAACGTCAAGCCGCGCTACTCGGAGTTCATGTCCTTCATCGGCATCTCGGTCGACCACGACAGCGGAACCAACCATTACCTGGACGCCACGGTGGCCTACCGGAGGGCCTGCCTCAACGCCATCGAGTACCTCAAGAAGTGGGGCTACACCGGCGAGCAGGCCTACCTGCTCCTGGGCTCGGCGCCGATCGAGGGCCGGATCAGCGGGATCGTGGACATTCCCAACGCCTGCTGCTCGCTCTACATCCCGACGGCGATCTTCGACTTCGACGTACGGCCCGGCGCGGCGGGGCCCGTGGCCAAGGACCGGGGTCAGTGCGCGGTGACCTCGTAACCCACAGCACCCCCCGAGCAACCCCCGCGGCACCTACAGCGCGCGCAACCGCACAACGCCGGTAGATCACAATGAGTAGATCACAGTGAAAGGGACGCATGCGGTGAAGAGGCGAAGGGTACGGCAGCGCCCATGAGAGGGCCCGTGAGAGGCGAAGACAACAACGGACCGGCCTTTCCGGCCCCCGTCACGGCGGACATCCGGCTGTCCGTCAACGGGGACGAGCATCCGGTCACCGTGGACACCCGTGAGACGCTGCTCGACACGCTGCGCGAGCATCTCGGCCTCACCGGGGCCAAGAAGGGGTGCGACCACGGCCAGTGCGGCGCGTGCACGGTGCTGGTGGACGGCCGGCGGGCGAAGGCCTGCCTGACGCTGACGGTGTCGGTGGACGACCGGGAGATCACCACGGTCGAGGGGCTCGCCCGAGACGGCGTCCCGCATCCGCTGCAGGCGGCGTTCGTCGAGCAGGACGCCTTCCAGTGCGGCTACTGCACGCCCGGGCAGCTCTGCTCGGCCGTCGGCATGCTGGCCGAGTTCGCCGCGGGCTGGCCCAGCTCCGTGACGCTCGGCGCCGTGAGCCCGGGGGGCGTCGCCCCCGGCGTGGACGGCCGGCCGCCGCTCGGCGACGACGAGATCCGCGAGCGGATGAGCGGCAACCTGTGCCGCTGCGGCGCCTATCCCAACATCGTCGCGGCCATCCGGCAGGTGGCGCCGTGAGGCCGTTCGTCTACCAGCGTGCCGCCGACGTCCCGTCGGCCGTCATGGCCTGCACCGGGCAGGCCATGTATCTCGGCGGCGGCACGAACCTGGTCGATCTCATGCGTCTCGGCGTGGCCGCGCCCGAGGTCCTCGTGGACGTCACGCGCGTGCCGTTCGACACGATCGAGGAGACCCCCGGAGGGGGCCTGCTCATCGGCGCGGGCTTGCGCAACAGCGACCTGGCCGCCCACCCACTGGTGCTGCGGAATTACCCGATGCTGGCCCAGGCGGTGGTGGCGGGGGGCTCCGGCCAGATCCGCAACATGGCGACCGTCGCCGGGAACCTGTTGCAGCGCACCCGCTGCTCCTACTTCCAGGACATCACCAAACCCTGCAACAAGCGGGTGCCGGGCTCCGGCTGCCCGGCCCGCGAGGGCGACCATCGCAATCTGGCGATCCTCGGCCACTCGGAGGCCTGCGTGGCCACCCACCCCTCCGACATGGCCGTTCCCCTGGCCGCGCTCGGCGCGGTGGTCCACGTCGAGGGGCGCGGCGGGCCGCGTGAGATCCCGATGCCGGGCTTCCACCGGCTGCCGGGCGACGAGCCGGACCGCGACACCGTGCTGGAGCCCGGCGACCTGGTGACCGCGGTCGAGCTGCCCGCCCTGCCGTTCGCGGCCAGGTCCCGCTACCGCAAGGTCCGCGACCGGGCGTCGTTCGCGTTCGCGGTCGTGTCGGTGGCGGTGGCCCTGGACATGGCCGACGGCGTGGTGCGGGACTGCCGGATCGCGCTGGGCGGCGTCGCCCACGCGCCGTGGCGCGCCGAGCGGGCCGAGGCGGCGCTGCGCGGCGCGCCCGCCACCGCCGGGGAGTTCGCGCGGGCCGCCGAGGCCGAGCTGGCCCAGGCGAGCCCCCTGCCGCGGAACGCCTTCAAGGTGCCGCTCGCCCGCAACGTGCTGGTCCGCACCCTGCTCGATCTCATGATCCATGACAACGGGGAGGCGTCATGACGACCGTGGCCATGCCGAACGTCGGCTCGGCGCTCGACCGGGTCGACGGCCTGGAGAAGGTGACGGGCCGGGCCAGGTACGCCTATGAGAACTTCCCGGCCGACCTCGCCTACGCCGTGCCGGTGCAGGCCACGATCGCCAGGGGCGAGATCAGCGCGGTCGACGTGGACGCCGTGCTTCAGCTTCCCGGCGTCATCGCGGCGATCTGGCACGCGAACGCGCCACGGCTGGCTCCCCGCAACGGCGACCCCGAGCTGGCCGTTCTCCAGTCGCCCCGGGTCGCCTACCGGGGGCAGTACGTGGCCGTCGTGGTGGCCGAGACGCTGGAGAGCGCGAGCGAGGCCGCCAGGCTCCTGCGCGTGCGGTACGACGCGGACGAGCACGACGTCGAGCTGCGCCCCGGCCATCCCGGGCTCTACCGGCCCGACCACGTCAACCCGTACTTCCCGACGGACACCGAGCAGGGGGATCCCGACGCCGCTCTGGCGGCGGCTCCGGTCGTGGTCGACGCGACCTACAGCACCCCGGCCGAGCACAACAACCCGATGGAGCCGCACGCCACGGTCGCCGTGTGGGACGCCGAGGGGCTCACGCTGTACGACTCCACCCAGGGCGTGTCGAACATCCGCGGCGCGCTCGCGCCGCTGTTCGGCCTGCCGCCCGGCAGCGTCCGGGTGATCTCCCCGCACGTCGGCGGCGGCTTCGGCGCCAAGGCCAGGGCCCACCCGCACGTGGTCCTCGCCGCGCTCGCCGCCAAGCAGGTCGGGCGACCCGTCAAGCTGGCGGTGACCCGCCAGCAGATGTTCGCGGTCACCGGTTACCGCACCCCGACGATCCAGCGCGTACGGCTCGGCGCGGACGCGGACGGGCGGCTGACCGCCATCGTGCACGAGGCGATCGAGCAGAGCTCCACCGTCGCGGAGTTCGCCGAGCAGACCACCGTGCCGACCCGGATGATGTACGCGGCGCCGCACCGGCGCACCACCCACCGGCTGGTACGGCTCGACGTCCCGACGCCCTCCTGGATGCGCGCGCCGGGGGAGGCCCCGGGGATGTACGCGCTGGAGTCGGCGATGGACGAGCTGGCGATCGCGTGCCGGATCGACCCCATCGAGCTGCGGATCCGCAACGAGCCGGACGTCGACCCCGAGAGCGGCCGGCCGTTCAGCTCGCGGAACCTGGTGGCCTGCCTCCGCGAGGGGGCCCGCCGGTTCGGCTGGGCAGGCCGCGACCCCGAGCCGGGGATTCGCCGTGAGGGCAGGCTGCTGGTCGGCACCGGAGTGGCGGCGTCCACCTTCCCGGTCTACCGGATGCCGTCCCAGGCCACCGCGCGGGCGGAGCCCGGCGGCGGGTTCACCGTCCGGATCGCCGCCGCCGACATCGGCACGGGGGCCCGGACCGTGCTCACCCAGATCGCGGCCGACGCGCTGGACGCCCCGATGGACCGCGTCCGGGTGGAGATCGGCGACAGCGCGCTGCCTCCGGCCTGGGTCGCGGGCGGCTCGGCGGGCACCGCGTCGTGGGGCACCGCGGTCGTCCGGGCGTGCGAGGCCCTGATGGACGCGCTCCACGGCCGCGCGGACGACGTGCCGCCGGAGGGCCTGGAGGCGAGCGCCGACACCACCCAGGAGGTCCGCGCGCAGCGGCGGTTCGCCCAGCACGCGTTCGGCGCCCAGTTCGCCGAGGTCGCCGTGGACATGGACACTGGGGAGGCCCGGGTGCGCAGGCTCCTCGGCGTGTTCGCGGCGGGCCGCATCCTCAACCCCAAGACCGCGCGGTCGCAGCTCATCGGTGGCATGACCATGGGCTTGTCCATGGCCCTGCTGGAGGAGAGCGTCATGGACCACGAGTTCGGCGACTACCTCAACCACGACTTCGCCCAATATCACGTCGCCGCCTCCGCGGACGTCCGCGACATCGACGCGGTGTGGATCGAGGAGGACGACCCCGGCCTCAACCCGATGGGGTCGAAGGGCATCGGCGAGATCGGCATCGTCGGCACGGCCGCGGCGATCGCCAACGCGGTGCATCACGCCACCGGCATCCGAGTCCGCGACCTGCCGATCCGCCTGGACAAGATCGTTCATGGGGCCATTTGAGCTGTCTCGCATAGGAAAGGGCGGTTTGGGCACCGAGAGGTTAGGGCTGATCGCCCCCTGTCGATGGGAGAACTCATGGCTGTTACAGCTGATCTGGCCAAGCTGCTCGACCGGAAGTACGAGGATATGAGCCTGGCCGAACTGGTCAAGGCGCCTGTGGCGGCGCTGTCCGGCGTCAGCGAGGGCGACGCCGAGTTCCTCAAGAACGCTTTCAACATCAAGACGATCGGCGACCTGGGCCGCAACAAGTTCTTCCGGGCGGCCACTGCGATCACCGATCTCGCGGACAGCATCAAGTAGACGGTCCATTAGTTGGCCCAGTAGACGGTGCGGTCCCACGGGCTCGCCTCAGGAGGGGAGCCCGTGGGACACACGGGTTTCAGAACGCCCTGGTAGAGGGCCCACTCGCCGTTGGCCAGCGAGGAGATGTCCTGCCCGCCGCCGGTGTCGGTGGTCGTCTCCAGCGTCACGCCGGGATGAAGAAGCCGTGGTTGGTCGCGTTGGCCCCAGGTGCCCGCGGCGACCTGGTTGGAGTTGATGGTGTGGAACCGCACGCCGTCGAGGTAGAACCGGAGCTGCTCCGGGCTGATGCTGCGATCCCACTCCATCGTGTAGGTGTGGAAGGCCGCCTGGCAGCACCACGGATGTCATGCAATGCTCGGGCGCGCTGGCGTCGGCCGGCATGAGCACGGTGGAGCTGGAGTTCGGGGCCGAGTTCTGCGCCGCCTTCAACCGTGGCGTGGCGCTCAACACCGCCAACTGGTACAGCCCGGCTTCCTACTACCCGGCCGCCACCCCGAAGAACGACTTCGCCGGGTTCTTCCACACCATCGGCATCGACCACCGCGCGTACGGCTTCGCCTACGACGACATCAACGACCAGAGCTCGGTCAAGATCCTGCCGAACAGCAACCCGCCGAGCCGCCTCACGATCGGTATCGGCTGGTAACCCCGGGGAATACATGAGGAGACGACGGCCGGGCACGCCTGCCCGGCCGTCACCGCATGCGCCGTTGTAGAAAATCTTCACGCTCTTATAGTTTGTTGGAGGGTATCTGCGCCCACTGGCCGGGGGCGGCACAACCGGGGGAGGGGGCGGTCGTGACGGCTCTGTTCGTCGGTGTCGACGGGGGCGGCACCAGCACTCGCTGCGTCGTGGCCGGGGAGACCGGGGAGATCGCCGGCCGGGGACGCGCGGGCGGCGCGAACGCGCTGTCGGTCAAGGACCCCTCCGCCAACGTGCTGGCCGCGCTCACGGCCGCGCTCGGCGGCCTCGACCGCTCGTCGGTGGCCGGCGGCGTCTTCGGGCTCGCCGGCGCGGCCTCCGCCGAACGGGTGGCGGGGGATGCGTGGCGCGCGGCCGGGCTCCCGGGCCGGCCTTCGGTCGTGCCGGACGTGCTCGTCGCCTTCACCAGCGCCACCGCGTGCCCCTACGGCACCGTGCTCATCTCTGGCACCGGCGCGGTGGCGGCACGGATCCACCAGTGGCGGGTCGTACGGCGTGCCGACGGCCTCGGCTGGCTGCTGGGCGACGAGGGCTCGGGAGTATGGATCGGCAGGCGGGCCGTCACCGCCGCGCTGACCGCTCTCGACGGCCGCACCGCCCACACCGCGCTGACCGGCCGCGTCGCCTCCGCCGTTCTCGGCTGTGCTTTCAGCGACGCTCCCGGCGACGAACGGTCCCTCGCGCAGGCGATCGTCTCCGCCGTCCACGCCCGCGTCGCCGAATCCGGCCCGGCCTGGCTCGGCACGCTCGCCCCCGTGACCGACGACGCCGCCCGGCGAGGCGACCCCGTGGCCGGTGAGATCCTGGACGAGGCCGCGCGGCGGCTGGGCCGTACGGCACGCGTGGTCGGGGAGGGGGACGGGCCGCTGGTGCTCGCCGGCTCTCTGCTGACCGAGCCCACCGAGCTGGCCCGCAGGGTCAGGGCCGAGCTGGGCGAGCATGCCCAGTGGGTGCCCGCGCGGGACGGCGCCGCCGGAGCCGCCGCGCTCGCCCTCCGGGCCGCCCTGCCGCC
Source organism: Planotetraspora sp. GP83 (assembly GCF_041262585.1). Classification (NCBI taxonomy): domain Bacteria; kingdom Bacillati; phylum Actinomycetota; class Actinomycetes; order Streptosporangiales; family Streptosporangiaceae; genus Planotetraspora; species Planotetraspora sp. GP83. The sequence goes on from NZ_JBGCBZ010000022.1 coordinate 8,399, forward strand.
CGGCGAGCCCCGCGCGCTTCAGGCCCACCACCGGCTGATCGGCATGGCCGCGGCGCCGGACGGTGGATGATGGGCGGCTCCTCCGAGTCCTCCGAGCTCGACCGGATGGCCCTGACCGTGCTGCAGCCGGGCTTCGACGGCACGAGCCCGCCGGACTGGCTGCGGCGGGCGCTCGCCGAGGGCCTCGGCGGGGCGGTGCTCTTCGCCCGCAACATCGCCGATCCCGACCAGACGGCCGCCCTCGTGGCGGCGATGCGCGAGGAGAACCCCGGTGTGGTCGTCGCGGTCGACGAGGAGGGCGGGGCGATCACCCGCCTGGAGGCGCGGACGGGCAGCTCCTGGCCCGGCAACCTGGCGCTCGGCGTGGCCGGCGACGTCTCGCTGACCCAGCGGGTAGCCCGCCAGATGGGCCGGCTGCTGGCCGCCGCGGACATCACGCTCGACTACGCGCCCGTGGTCGACGTCAACTCCAACCCCCGCAACCCGGTCATCGGTGTCAGGTCCTTCGGTGCGGATCCCGCGCTGGTCGCGCGCCACGGGGTGGCCTGGATCCAGGGCATGCAGGGGGCCGGCGTGGCGGCCTGCGCCAAGCACTTCCCGGGCCACGGCGACACCATGACCGACTCGCATCTCGCGCTGCCGACCGTTCCCGTGCCGCGTGACGTGCTCGAACGGCGGGACCTCCCGCCATTCCGCGCCGCGGTCGACGCGGGGGTGCGGGCCGTGATGTGCGGCCACCTGCTCGTGCCCGCCCTCGACGACGCCCCGGCCACGCTCAGCCATGCCGTACTGACCGGGCTGCTCCGTGAGGAGCTGGGCTTCGACGGCCTCGTGGTCACCGACGCGATCGAGATGCGCGCGGTCGCGGCGCTCCGCTCGCCCGGCGAGATCGCCGTCGGGGCCCTGGCCGCCGGGGCCGACGCGGTCTGCGTCGGCGTCTCCTCGCCGGAGGGGGAGAGCGTCTACGCGCTCCGGGACGCCGTCGTTCACGCCGTCCGGGAGGGCAGCCTCGCGGAGGAACGGCTGGCGGAGGCGGCCGGCCGCGCGCTGCGGCTCGCCGGCTGGTACGCCAGGGAGGCCCCCGCCCGGGCCGCCGCCCTCCGCGACGCCGACGAGGGCCTCGGCCTGGCGGCCGCCACCGCGGCGTTGCGTGTCATCGGTACGGCGGGCCGTCCCGCGCTGAGGGTCGCGCCCCTGGTCGTCGAGATGTCGGCCCGGCCGACCCAGGCCGTGGGGCGGGCGACGCCCCTCGGCGTCGGCGGGGCGCTCGCCGAGGTGCTGCCGGGGACCGTCCGGGTCGAGGTGGCCGAGGGCGGCGACCTGCCGGACCTCGCCGATCCCGGCAGGCCGCTCGTCGTCGCGGTCCACGAGGCCGCCCGGCACGGTTGGATCCAGCGGCTGCTCGCGGAAGCCGTACGGGCCAGGCCCGACGCGGTGGTGGTCGAGACGGGACTTCCCGGCACCCCCGCCGGGGCCGTGTACCTTGCCACCCACGGCAACTCCGCCGCGTCGGCGCGGGCCGCCGCGCGGTGGCTGACCGGCGGCGGCTGACCGGCGTTCCGGACATCCCCTGAATCCCCCCGTAGATCCCCTCACATCGCAAGGAGCCCCATGAAGGAGCCCTCGCCCTCCCAGGGCGGGCCCGCGGCCCCGACTCCCGTGGCCCCCAACCTCCTGGCCCCGAACCTGGTGGCCCCGAACTTGGTGGCGAGCGTGCGCGCGGTGCTGCCCTCGCTCACCCCGGCGGGGCGGGCCATCGCCAAGCTGATCCTCGACGACCCGGCGACGGTCGCCCGCAGCACGATCACCGAGCTGAGCGCCGCCTCGGGGACCAGCCAGGCGACCATCGTCCGGACCGCCCGCGCGCTGGGCTTCTCGGGATATTCCGAGCTCCGCCTGGCGCTGGCCGCCGCGTCCGCCGGTGAGCGGCCGGATCGGCTGGTCCCCGGCGACCTCGCCCCCGACGACCCGCTCGCCGACGTGATCGCGAAGGTGGCCCGCGCGGAGTCCGACGCGCTGGCGGACACCGCGGCGCAGCTCTCCCCGGAGCGGCTCGGCGCGGTCGTGGACGCCCTCGTCGCGGCCCGCAGGGTGAGCGTGTACGGCGTGGGCGCGTCCGGCCTGGTGGCGGCGGACATGGCGCAGAAGCTGATGCGGATCGGCGTGTCCAGCCACGCGTTCGCCGACGTGCATCTGGCGCTCACGGGGGCCGCGCTCGCCGGGCCTTCGGACGTCTCCGTCGGCGTGAGCTGCACCGGCGAGACGCCCGACGTGCTGGAGCCGATGTGGACCGCGCGGGAGGCGGGCGCCACGACTGTCGCCATCACCAACAACCCCCGCTCGTCGCTCGGGGCGATGGCCGACCACGTGCTCGTGTCGGCCGGACGGGAGACCGCTTTCCGGCCGGGCGCGCTGGCGAGCCGCATCAGCCAGCTCCTGATCGTCGACTGCGTCTTCGTGGGCGTCGCCCAGCGCACGTTCGAGGCGTCGGACGGCGCCCTGAGGGCCACCAGAGGAGCGCTCGACAGGTTCCTCACCGACCCTCGCCGCCGCTCTCGCCAGACGTCTTCTCAGGCGTCTTCTCAGGCGTCTTCTGCGACGTCTTCGCAGCTAGACGGCGTTGGTAAAAATTAACTCCATGACTGACTCTATAGACGGAAAAAATTGACGCCGCTGCTCGGCCGCCCGTATTGTCCAGGCAATCGGGAACCAGGAGCAGCCCATGAAGCGACTCGCGGCGATTGCGGCACTGGCGTCGGTCGCCACCGCCACCGCGTGCGGCAGCAGCACCGGGACATCCACCGGGACATCAGCCGGGACTTCGGACCCCTTGGGAGGCGTCTACACCACGATCGACGGCAGCAAGCAGATCAACGCGAGCGCGCCGGTGAACCCCTTCAACCCCGTCGGCTCGGTCTTCGCGGGCTACAACGGGATGACGCTGGCCTGGCCGAAGAACGACCCCATCGACCCCAACCAGTTCTATCCGGCGCTCGCCGGCAGCTGGACGGCCACCCCTGACCAGTCGGAGGTCGTCATCCACCTCCAGCCCAACGCCAGGTGGTCCGACGGCAAGCCGGTGACCAGCGAGGACGTCCGGGTGTCGATCGGCCTCGCCTACACCCAGGGCGGCACGGCCTACGCCCTCGACCCAAAGGCGGCGGGCGCGGCCGCCACCATCCAGGTGGTGGACCCCACGACCATCAGGATCACCCAGGGCGCCAACAAGAGCGGCATGTTCCTCAGCAACCTGCTGTCGACCGTGGTCGTCCCCGCCCACGTCTTCGGCCCGCTGCTGCCCGCCGACTTCTGGCACACGCTCGAGGTGGCCCAGGACGCGAGCGGCGCGGCGGCCGACCGGGCCAAAGCCGTGATCACCGGGCTGGCCGAGAAGGTCATCGCCTTCGCGCCGCCGCGCGACGTGTCCGCCGGGCCGTTCGTGCTGGAGCGGGTCAACCCGGGAGCGGCGCTGCTGAAGCGGAACCCCTACTTCTACAACAGCAGGCTCATCGGCCCGGACAAGGTCAAGGTCCTCAACTACACCGGCAACGAGCAGATCTGGAACTACCTGATCGCGGGGAAGCTCGACAACGCCCCCTTCACCTCGGTGCCGACGGCCGTCATGGACCGCATCCGCCAGGCGAGGGGCAGCCAGGTCATCAAGGGCTACTCGCCCGTGTCCACGTCGATGGCGTTCAACCAGTCGCGCAAGCCGTACGACAACGTGCACGTGCGGCGGGCGCTGGCCTATCTGATCGACCGGAACCAGGTGACCAGGATCGCCTCTCCGGAGGGCGGCACCGCGGCGGCCACGACCTCGGGAATCCACGCCAAGGCGGCCAAGGCCTGGCTGGGGGACGGATTCGGCGCGCTCGACCCCTACCGGTTCGACCCGGCCAAGGCCGCGGCCGAGCTCAAGGCCGCGGGCATGACCCGCAAGGGCGACCGGTGGGCGATGCCCGACGGCACGCCGTGGAAGGTCGAGATCCACGTGCCGGCGTCGTTCTCCGACTGGGTCTCCGCGGCCAAGTCGATCACCAGCCAGCTCAGCGACCACGGGATCGACGCCACCGTGGTCACCGCCGCCGACTACACCCTCTACCTGGGCGAGCTGGCGGCCGGCAAGTACGACGTCGGGTTCTGGCTCATCGGCCTCGGGCCCTCGCCGTACAACATCTTCCAGCGTCTCTTCGGCCAGGCGAACGGCTGGCAGATGTTCGGCGGCCATCTCAAGCACGTGGCGCCGGGCGCCGAGGGCAACTGGATGGGCGGCCCGGAGACCGTGGGCGGCGTCAACCCCGGCGAGCTGACCAGCAGGCTCCAGTTCGCCTCCCCGGACGAGCAGAAGCGGATCGTCGGCACGCTCGCCCGGGTGGCCAACGAGCAGCTCCCGGTCGTGCAGCTCTGGGACTACGTCAACACCCAGTTCGTGAACACCTCCCGGTACACGGCGTTCCCGCCGGACGACAGCGACGCGCTGCGGCTGTCGTCGGGCGTGTGGATGCAGCTCGGGATGATCAGGAAGAGGCAGGCATGACGCGATCCCGCGGAAGCGCCGTAGTGAGGCGAGTGGCCGGCCACCTGATCCGCGGCCTGGTCATGGTCTGGGTCGTCGCCACGATCAGCTTCGTCATCATCCGGAAGATCCCCGGCGATCCCGTCCAGGGACAGTACGAGAGCCTGATCCAGAAGGGCATGTCGCCCGAGCAGGCCGAGCGCGCCACGGCCGTCCTGTACGGATTCCTCCCCACGGGAAGCCTCTGGGACCAGTACACGGGCTACATCGGCTCGCTGCTCCACCTGGACCTGGGGCGGTCGCTCAGCACGCCCGGCGTCGAGGTCACGACCCTGATCGGCCACGCCGCCCGGTGGACCGTGCTGCCCGTCCTCGCGGGCACGCTGCTGAGCTTCCTGCTCGGTGTCACCATGGGCGTCTACGCGGCGATCAAGCGGTCGGGCAAGCTCGGCGACCTGCTCGCCCTGTCCGGCTCGCTGCTCCACGGCGTGCCGGTGTACGTCATCGGCCTCCTGCTCACGGCGATCTTCACGACGCTGTGGCCGATTCTCCCGTCGGGCGGGCCGGTCGACGTCGAGTTCGTCCCCGGCCTCAACCCCGGGTACGTCGGCTCGCTGCTCCAGCACGCGGTGCTGCCCGTCGTGACGTACACGCTGGCGAGCTACGGCGGATGGATCCTCGCCATGAAGTCCAACGTGGTGGCCGTGCTCGGCGACGACTTCATCCTGGCGGCCGAGCTGCGCGGGCTCAAACGCGGCATCGTGTTCCGCTACCTCGCCCGCAACGCGATCCTGCCGCTGTTCACGATCCTCGCCCTGTCGATCGGCATGCTCTTCGGCGGGTCGATCTTCATCGAGGAGATCTTCAACTATCCGGGGCTCGGGCTGCTGCTCGTCAACAGCATCAGCAGCCGCGACTACGCCCTGATGGGCGGCACCTTCCTGGTGATCACGGTGGGCATCATCGTGGCCAACATCGCCGCCGACCTGCTGTACACGGCGATCGACCCGCGGGTCAGGAGCGGAGGCTCGGCATGACCGTGACCGTGATCCCCGAGGTGACGGCCGGGACCACCCGCGCGACGCTGCGGCGCAACTTCTGGCGCGGCGTGTGGCGGGTGCTGCGCCGCAAGCCGAGCCGGATGGCCGGGGTCGTCATCGTCCTCCTCTTCGCCGTCATGGGCCTGATCGGGCCCCTCCTCTACCCGGAACACCTGCCGCGCGACGACAACGCGCTCTACTCCCCGCCGAGCCTCCGGCACCCGTTCGGCACGGACTTCGAGGGGACGGACGTGCTCGCGCTGGTCGTCACCGGCGCGCGGTACGTGCTGCTCACGGGCCTCGCCACGGCGGTCATCACGGTCGCGCTCGGCACCGTCATCGGCCTGTTCGCCGGGTTCCGGCGGGGCCGGTGGGACACCGCGCTCATGCGGCTCACCGACATGAACCTCGCCATTCCCGGCCTGCCGCTGCTGCTCGTGCTCTCCGCCGTGTGGAAGTTCGAGAGCCCGATCGAGATGGGTCTCGTGCTCGGGCTCCTCGGCTGGGGCGGCGTGGCCCGTGCCGTACGGTCCCAGACGCTGTCGCTGCGGGAGCGGGGCTTCATCGAGGCCGCCAGGGGGCTCGGCCTGCCGACGACGCACATCATCGGCCGCGAGCTGCTGCCCAGCATGGCCCCCTACATCGCGATGAACATGCTCATCGCCGTGACCGGGGCCGTGTACGCGCAGGTCGGCCTGTTCTTCCTGGGCGTGCTGCCGTTCGAGGCCAACAACTGGGGCGTGATGCTCAACCTCGCGGTCTTCAACGGCGGGGCGCTGACCACCCCGGCCGCCCTGCCGTACCTGCTCGCCCCCCTGCTCGCGATCCTGCTGCTCACGCTGGGCATCGTGCTCATCGTCGACGCGATGGACGAGATCTTCAACCCGCGGCTGCGGGAGGAGTAACCAGTGACCACCAGTTCCCCCGCACCCAGTTGCCCAGCACCGGGGGTGCGCATCCGCGACCTCACCGTCGTCTACAAGACCCCGGTGGGCGAGCTGCCCGCCGTCTCCGGCGTCGACCTCACGCTCACGCCGGGGACGATCACCGGCGTGGTCGGCGAGTCCGGCTCCGGAAAGTCCACGCTCGCCCTGTCCCTGCTGAACGCCGTCCAGCCGCCCGGCCGGATCAGGTCCGGCACCGTCGAGATCGACGGCCTCGGAGACGTCGTCAAGCTCGGCGGTGAGAAGCTGCGCCAGGCCCGCGGACGCAAGGTCGGTTACGTCTTCCAGGCCGCGCAGAACTCGCTCAACCCGCTCAAGACGATCGGCAAGCAGCTCCTCGACCTCGGCCGCTCGCACGAGGTGGACGACCTGCGGGCGCTCGTGCGCGACGCGAAGGACCTGCTCGCCCGCATGGGCATGGACGGCGCCCGCGTGCTCGACTCCCACCAGCACGAGCTGTCGGGCGGCATGCGCCAGCGGGTCGGCATCATGCTGGCGCTCGTGCTCAACGCCCAGGTCGTCGTGCTGGACGAGCCCACCACGGCCCTCGACATGATCACGCAGGCGACGATCCTGCGGATCATCCGCGAGGTCCACGAGGAGCGCGCCCTCACCACGCTCGTCATCACCCACGACGTCGGCGCGGTCGCCGAGGTCGCCGACGACCTCGCCGTGATGTACGGCGGGCGCGTGGTGGAGCACGGCCGGATCACCGAGGTGCTGGGCGCCCCCAGGCATCCCTACACGCAGGGCCTGATCCGGGCCATCCCGCGCCTGTCGGGGGACATCTCACTGGCCAGGGCGCTGCCCGGACGGCCCCCCACGCTGGGCACGCTGCCGGTCGCCGGGTGCGTGTTCCGGGAACGGTGCGACAGGCGGATGGAGATCTGCGAGACGGTGGAGCCCGAGTCCGTGACCCTCGACGGGCGGACGGTCGCCTGTCACGCGGCCGGGCGCCCGCTCCCGCTGGTGAAGCGGAAGGAGTACGCGTGATCACCGGAACCGGCATCACCAAGACCTTCAAGCAGCGCGGGAGCGTCCTCGGAGGGCGCGACGTCCCGGCGCTGCGCGGGGTCGACTTCGCCATCGAGAAGGGCGGCGCGGTCTCGTTCATCGGCGAGTCCGGCTGCGGCAAGACCACGCTCGGACGGATCATCGCCGGCCTGGAGACCTACGACTCCGGCGAGATCCTCATCGACGGCACCCCGATGTCCGGGCTGAGCCACCGGAAGCGGCAGCCGCACTTCCGGCGGATCCAGCTCATCCACCAGGACCCGTACTCGGCGCTGAACCCGACCCGGACGATCCACCAGACGCTGGAGGCGCCGCTCAGGCTGCGTGCCCGGCAGACGGGCCGTCCGAGGTCGTGGATCGACGGGCGGGCCGAGGAGTTGCTCGCGCTCGTGGGCATCGACCCGGGATACGTGCTGCCGCGCTACCCCCACCAGCTCTCGGGCGGCATGCGGCAGCGCGTGGTCATCGCCCGCGCGCTCACCATGGACCCCGAGATGCTCGTCGCCGACGAGGCCGTGTCGATGATCGACGTGTCCATGCGGCTCGGCATCCTGGCCCTGCTCAAGGACCTGCGCGAGCGGCTGGGCGTCAGCGTGCTGTTCATCACCCACGACATCGCCACGGCCAGGTACATCGGCGACGAGGGCGAGGTGTACGTGCTCTACCGCGGCCAGGTCGTCGAGCGCGGGCCGACGGAGTCGATCATCGCCGACCCGGTCCACCCGTACACCCAGTCGCTGCTGTCGGCCATCCCGGTGCTGCACGGGCTGGAGCGGCCGGGCGCCGAGCGGGTCGTGCCGACCGAGGCCCTCGACGAACGCCAGGCCGACGCGGGCTGCCTGTTCGCGCGGCGGTGCCCGTTCAGCACCGACCGGTGCGAGAACGAGACGCCCGTCCTCGGCCACCTGGAGGAAACGGTTCAGCTGCACGCCTGCTTCCACCCGAAGCACCGGAGCGTGATCCCGCTGGGGGTGGGCGAGTGACCGCCACGAACGCCGTACACGCCATCCGGCCCCTGGCCCCGGACGTCCAGGTCGTCGAGCGGGTCGAGAAGCTGGCGGCCGCCGCCCTCTGGGCCGACGCCGCGGAGGCGCCGCTCCTGGTCCGGCGCCTCTCCACCCCGCCCGACGGGCGCCGCTGGACGGCGCTCGCCACTCCCGCCCTCGACGGCGTCGTCTTCGCGTCCATGTCGGAGGGCGGCGTGGGGCATGTCGACCTGCTCGCCGTCGAGCCCGCCGCCCAGGGGCGCGGGACAGGCCGCGCGCTCGTCCGGGCGGCCGAGGAGTGGCTGCGGTGCGAAGGCGCCACCGAGGCCCGCTTCGCGGGCAACCCGCCCTGCTACGCCTGGCCCGGCATCGACGTCCGCTACACCCCGGCGGCCTGCCTCGTCGAGAGCCTGGGGTACGACCGGTACCGCGTGGCCTGGAACATGACCGCCGACCTGCCCTCCGTCGTCCCCGACGACCGGGCCGAGCTTGATCGGCTCGCCTCGGCCGGGGTGACCGTACGGGACGCCTCCCTGACGGAGCGCGCTCCGGTGGCCGAGTTCGTGAGGCGGAACTGGAACGACTCGTGGGCCTGGGAGGTCGAGCAGGCCACCGGCTGCCACTACGCGGTGCGGGACGGGGAGATCCTCGCGTTCGCCGCGTGGGGCTCCCGGCCCCTCTGGTTCGGCCCGATGGGGACGGCCGAGGCCGCCCGGGGGCTCGGGGTCGGCCGGGTTCTGCTGCGCAGATGCCTCGCCGAGCAGGCGGCGGCCGGGCTTCGCAGCGTGCAGATCGGCTGGGTCGGGCCGATCCGGTTCTACGCCCAGGCGGCCGCCGCGAGGGTCGAGCGCGTCTTCTGGCTCTACCGCCGCCCGCTCGGCTGATGCCGGCCGTACAGCAGCTCGACCTCGCCCAGCCAGGGGACCGGCGCGCACAGCTCCCGCGGATCGTCGCCCGCGTCGAGGCTCCGGCGAAGCGCGTCCGACCCCCACAGCAGGTCGAGGAACGGGTCGCAGGCGAAGTCGGCGGGGTAGAGCGTGCGGAGCACGTGCAGCATCGACACGCCGGTGAGCACCGGCCGGAACGACCGCCGGTCGCCGACGTGCGCCTGGACACCCCGCACCGGCACACCCGCGTGCTTGCCGAAGGCCGGCGTGAACCACGTGTCGCGGAACCGGACGCCCGGCAGGCCCAGGCCGTTCAGCGCCCCGGCGAACCGCCCGTCGGCGTACGGCGCGCCCACCAGCTCGAACGGCCGCGTGGTCCCGCGCCCCTCGGACACGTTGGTCCCCTCGAACAGGCCGGTCCCGGGATAGACGAGCGCGGTCTCCAGCGTGGGCATGTTCACCGACGGCATGACCCAGGGCAGGCCCGTCTCGTCGAAGTACGCCTCCCGTCGCCATCCCTGGAGGGCCACCACCTCCAGCTTCGCGTTGATCGTACGGTTGACGAACAGGGCCAGCTCGCCCACCGTGAGGCCGTGCCGCACGGGGATGGGGGCGCGGCCCACGAAGCTGGCGTAGGACGGGTCGAGCAGCGGCCCCTCGCTCGCCACGCCGCCGATCGGGTTGGGCCGGTCCAGGACGACGAACCGCGATCCGAGGCGCGCCGCGGTGACCATGAGGTCGTACATCGTCCAGACGTAGGTGTAGAAGCGGGTGCCGACGTCGCCGATGTCGAACACGAGCGTGTCCACCCCGGAGGAGGCGACGACCTCGTCCAGCTCCGGCCCCGAGCGTTGATAGGTGTCGACGACGGGAAGCCCGGTGACAGGATCGGCGGCGTCACCCTCGCCGTGCCCCGCCTGAGCCGTGCCCCGCAGCCCGTGCTCCGGGCTGAAGAGCGCGGTCAGCGGCACACCCGCCGCCAGCAGGGCCGTTGCGGACGGGGTCAGATCGGGCAGGACTCCAGTGGGGTTGGTGACGAGGCCGACCCGGCCGCCCATCGCCGGTCGCGGCCCGGAGACCAGCTTCTCCAGCCCGGTACGCACCCGACTCATCTCGCACTCGTCACTTTCGGACCCGTCATTTCGCCCGTGAAATCTGAGGAATCATGACGCAACCACCTGCCGGTCTCGGCACTCTCGCCACTGAACAGAGCGATCCCCGCTACAGCGGGATCGACACGCTGCCGACGGAGGAGATCGCGCGCCTCATGAACGCGGCCGACGCCGCCGTGCCCGCCGCGGTGGCCGCCGCCGTACCGGTGATCTCGGCCGCGATCGACGGCATCGCCGGGCGGATGTCCTCGGGAGGGCGGCTGCTCTACGTGGGCGCCGGCACGTCCGGACGGCTCGCCGTGCTCGACGCCTCCGAGTGCCCGCCGACGTTCGGCACCGATCCCGAGCTGGTCCAGGGGATCATCGCGGGCGGCGACACCGCGCTCACCCGGTCGGTCGAGGGCGCCGAGGACGACGCGGAGGCGGGCGCCGCGATCATCCGCGCCAAGGGGGTCGGCCCGCTCGACTCCGTCGTGGGGATCTCGGCCAGCGGCCGCGCGCCGTACGTCGTCGCCGCGGTCGGCGAGGCCCGCCGCCTGGGCGCGCTCACCGTGGGGCTGGGATGTAACACCGCCACGCCGCTCTCCGCCGCCGCCGACCACGCCATCGAGGTCATCGTCGGGCCTGAGATCGTCACCGGCTCGACCCGGTTGAAGGCAGGCACGGCCCAGAAGCTCGTCCTCAACATGATCTCGACCATCACGATGGTCAAGTGCGGCCGGACCTACGGCAACTACATGATCGAGGTGTCGGCGAGCAACTCCAAGCTCGTCGACCGGGCGGCCCGCATCGTCGCCGACATCACCGGCGCAGAGGTCCCGGCGGCCCGCGAGGCCCTGGAGAAGGCCGGGCACGACGTGAAGACCGCCGTCGTGATGATCGAGCGCGGCCTCGGCCCGGACGGCGCGCGGTCGCTGCTCGCCGCGCACGGGGACAGGCTGGCCACGGCGCTTCGGCGCGGATGACGGCGACGCCCGGCCGGGGGCTTCCGGAGATTCTGCGTGGGGCGGTGCCCGGCGTCGCGTCTGCGGCGGTCGCGGTGATCGCCGTGGACGGGCGCCCGGTCGCGACGGCCGCCGCCGGGGAGACGGCGCGGTTCGCCGACGCCTCCGAGGCGCTGCTGCCGGACCGGCCCCCGGTCACGCCGGACTCCGTCTTCGACCTCGCGTCGATCACCAAGCTGTTCACGACCGTCGTGCTGCTCTCGCTTGCCGAGGACGGGCGCCTCGGCCTTGACGAGCCCGTCGCGACCTGGCTGCCAAGGCACTACGGTCACCGGCCGGAGATCGCCCTGCGGCACCTTCTCACGCACACGTCAGGCCTGCCGCCGGGCCGGCGGGTCGGGGAGGAGCCCTCGCCGTCCCGCTGGGACGTCATCCTGTCCACCCCGGCGCAAGGCCCGCTGGGGACGCACACCTACTCCGACGTCGGGATGATCACGGCGGGCCGGGTCGCCGAGATCGCGGGCGGAGCCTCGCTGGACGTCCTGGTGCGTGAGCGGATCACCGCGCCGCTCGGCCTCACGGATACCGCCTATCGGCCCGGACCGGCCGTGCTGCACAGGGTCGTCGCCACCGAGCACAAGCCCGAGCGCGCGAGACCGGGGTGCGTCAGGGGAGAGGTCCACGACGAGACCGCCTACGCGCTGGGCGGCGTCGCCGGGCACGCCGGGCTGTTCTCGACCGCCGGGGACCTCCTCCGCTTCGGAGAGATGCTGCGCGCGGGCGGCGACGGAGTCCTTTCCACGGCCATGCTGTCCGAGATGACCCGCGACCACGGCGTGCCGGGCGCCGCCTTCCGCCAGGGCCTCGGCGTCCGGATCGGCGACCCGGCCATCGTCGGCCCGCTGGCCGATGCGCTCGGCCATTCCGGCTTCACCGGAACGTCGCTGGTCGTCGACCCCACGCGCCGCCTCACCGTCGTGCTGCTCACCAACAACGTCCACCCCCTGCGCGGACGGCCCGGCATCAGGGACCTGCGCACCGCCGTCGCCGCCGAGGCGCTTCGCCTGTCAGGTTAGGCGCGTCTTTGGTCAGGCCGTCTTTGGTCAGGCCGTCTCTGGTCAGGCCGCCGCTGTCGAGCCGTCCAGCAGCCGGCGGATCTCCGTCGCGGCGGCCCGGCCCGCGCGGTTCGCTCCCACCGTGCTGGCCGAGGGGCCGTAGCCGACGAGATGCAGCCGGGGCTCGGCGACCACGCGCGTGCCGTCCATCTGGATGCCGCCGCCCGGCCCGCGCAGCCTGAGCGGCGCGAGATGATCGAGGGCGGAGCGGAAGCCGGTGGCCCACACGATCACGTCGGCGCCGGCGACCCGGCCGTCGTCCCATGCGAGGCCGGTGGGAGTGACGCGGCTGAACATCGGCAACCGGTTGAGCGCCCCCTTGGCCAGGGCCTCCCGTACCACCGCGCTGTAGCCGAGACCGGTCGCGCTGACGACGCTCTGCGGCGGCAGCCCGGCCCGCACCCGCTCCTCCACCAGGGCGACGGCCGCCCGCCTGTCTTCGTCGTCGTAGGGGCCCTCGCGGAGCACCGGCGGCCTGCGGGTCACCCACAGCGTCGAGGCGGCGACCCCGGCGATCTCGGACAGCACATGCGCCGCCGAGTGACCGCCGCCCACGACGACGACCCTCAGCCCGGCGAACTCGCCGGGCCCCCGGTAGCCGGCGTAGTGGAGCTGCCTGCCGCGGAAGCCGGTCGCGCCCGGATAGTACGGCCAGTGGGGGTGGCTCCAGGTTCCGGTGGCGTTGACCACCGCGCGGGCCGCCCATTCGCCCGACGCCGTGGCGACCAGGAGCCGGCCGTCCTCGCCGTCGCTCACCGATCGGACGAGCACGGGCCGTAGCACCGGCAGCCCGGCCTCCTCTTCGTAGCCGGCGAAATACGCGGGCAGGACCTCGGCGGCGGGGAGGGCGGGGTCGACCTCCGGAGTCCGCTTGATCCCGGGCAGGTCGAAGATGCCGTGCACCTTCTCCATGGTCAGCGTGGGGGACCGGTGCCGCCAGGCGCCGCCTGGCCCCGCCTCCGCGTCGAGGATCACGAAGTCGATCCCGAAACGGCGCAGGAAGTACGCGCTGGACAGGCCGGCCTGCCCCGCCCCGATCACGACGGCGCCGACCTCTCGCTGGAGTCCGGTGGTGCTCACGGTGGTGCTCACGACCGTGGTCAACAACCGCGACCGCGCCTGCCTTCCCACGCCCGAGGCTCGGGCCCGTCCACGTCTCCCGGGCCGCGATAGGCTCGCCCCGGCTGGGTTCGGTACGGCCCGGCGTCCCGGTGACCGTGAGGGGGAGCGATGTCGGTGCTGGTGGCGTTCAGCGTCACGCCCATCGGCGCTGGTGAGGACGTGGGAGAGCTGGTCGCCGAGGCGGTGCGCGTCGTTCGCGCGTCCGGCCTGCCCAACCGCACCGACGCCATGTTCACCACCATCGAAGGGGACAGCTGGGACGAGGTGCTCGCCGTCGTCAAGGACGCGGTCGCGGCCGTCGAGGCGCGCAGCCCGCGCGTCAGCCTCGTGCTGAAGGCCGACTCGCGTTCCGGCGAAGGCCGCCTCGACACCAAGGTGGCCTCCATCGAACGCCACCTGGCCTCAGACACGTGATCACCGCCGAGGACGTGCGCCGGATCGCGATGGCGCTGCCGAGGACCGAGGAGAAGCTGGTCAGAGAGCGCGTCACCTTCCGCGTGGGCAGGGTCGTCTACGTGGCGATCTCCGCTGACGAGACGTCCATGGGATTCGCGTTCCCCAAGGAGGAGCGGGCCGCCCTCATCGCGGCCGAGCCCCGGAAGTTCCACATGCCCCGCCCGTCGGACGAGCGCTACAACTGGGTGCGGGTCTGGCTCGCCGCCATCGACGAGGCCGAGCTCAAGGAGCTGGTCGTGGAGGCCTGGCGCATGGTGGTCCCCAAGCGGGTCGCCGCCGCCTACCTCTCGCCCTCCTGAGCGAGCCCCGTGCCATGAGTCGGGAACCCCCGGATGCCGGTCCGGGCCGGGTGGTCCCGCTGGCGGTGCCGATCACCCTGCAGCGCCGTTCGGAGGGCGTCGCGGGAGAGCCTGTCGGCCTCTCGGGTCGTCTCGGGAAGCCGATGGGAGGGGCTCAGAGCCAGGACGTTGCGGAAGGCGGTGTCCATGTCGGCCCGGTGGCCGACCGAGACGAAGACGGGCTTGACGCCGTCCTGCGTCCGCAGCACCCGGCCGACCACATCGCCGTCCAGGCGTAGCTCGCTCCACGCGCCCCGGTCCCGGCCCGGCTCGTCGTACGTTCCGACGAACGCCGTCTTCCCCACGCCAATGGTCGGCAGGCCGGTGAGCACGCCGAGATGGCAGGCCAGACCGAAGCGTCTCGGGTGGGCCACGCCGTACCCGTCGCAAACGATGAGATCCGGCGTGACGGTGAGCCGTTCCAGCGCCCGCACCAAACTGGGCAGCTCACGGAACGCCAGGAGCCCAGGGGCGTAGTCGAAGGCGATCAGCCCCGGCACCGCGCCCTGGGCCGATGTCAGGACATGACCACCGTGGCGTACTCGGCTCTCCGACGCCGACCCCCCGACCGTGCCCGTGAGATGCGAGCCCGATGGGGACGGTTGGTACCGCTCGGCGGCGGCCGTCACGAATACGCCGTAGTCCATGGCGACCGGCTCCTCCGGCTGAACGCCCCTGTGGAAGCCGTCGACCGTGACACGCCGCGGGCACGGCCTTCGGGGCCAGGCACGTGCCCGAGACGAGACTCCCAGCCTGGGCGGCGTCGCGCCCAGGCCGGATGGCGTCCCGCCTGGCCCGGTCGAGCGGCGACCTGCCCACCAGTGGCGACGGGGCGCCGAACAACGAGGTCGGCCCGGGAGGATGAGCTCCGGACTTGGGCCTCCGCAACCGCCCATCCAGTGCCCGGCCTCGCGGAGGTTGCCGGGACCATGCGGCTGTCGCCGGCCGTCGTGGCAGTTCGCCGGGCACACGGATTCGTCAGACATGCGGGCCCTTGCGCTTGTCAGGCGGCAGAGCCTATGCGCTTGTCAGGCAGAAGGGTCGGCCAGGGCTCTGCCGCCTCGCGGTCTGTCAGGCCGGGGCGCTGGTCATGACGGCGAACCGCGCGCCGTACGCGTCAGCCAGCACGGCGAACCTGCCGACGCCCTCGACACCCATCGCCGGGACGATGACGCTCCCGCCGAGCTCCTGCGCCCTGGCCACGGTGGCGTCGCAGTCAGCCACCTCGAAGTAGGGCAGCCAGTGCGGCCGGTCTCCTGGCTGGAGCGGCATGACACCGCCCAGGCTCGGGTTGTCGCCCTCAGCGGTCGATAACACGATGTACGTCGCGTCGTCGAACGGCATTTCCTCGGACGTCCAGCCGAAGACGGTCTGGTAGAAGGGGAGGACGGCCGAGGGGTCCGGGACGTAGACCTCGGTCCAGCACAGTGAGCCGGGGTCGGTGACGAGATCCAGGCCCTTGGTCTCTCCGGGCTCCCAGACGGCGAACTCCGCCCCACCGGGGTCGGTGAACCCGGCCATCCGCCCATTGGTGAAGACGTCGAACGCCGGGAACCGGACGGTCCCGCCCGCCTGCTCGACCGCCTTGGTGGTGGCGTCGGCGTCGTTGGTGTGGAAGTACACCGTCCAGGCCGAGACGGCGCCTTCCTCGGTGAGCGGGCCGACGGCGGCGACGGTCTTGCCGTCCACCTGCAAGAACCCATAACCGCCCGAGTCGGGCCCGGCCGACTGGAAGCTCCAGCCGAGCAGAGCGCAGTAGAAGGCGGACGCGGCTTCGGTGTCCGGTGTGCCGAGATCGATCCAGTTCGGGGCACCGGGAACGTAGTTGGTTGTAAGCATGGCGGCTTCCTTGTCGAGTGTCCTCGTGGTCAATGGCTCATGACTCGCGCACAGCCTGCCAGGGTCCACTGACAATTCTCGCGCTTCCCATAACTCGCCATCGTCGAGCCCACCCGCCGTCGGCTCCGGCGTTGGCGGGCAGGCGGCAGCCACACGGAAGCGGACAGGCCGAGCCGTACGAACGGAAGGGTCAGCGTCTGCCACGGCGAAGCAGCCAGACCTCGGCGGCGATTGCGGTCGGCAGGTCAGTAGGACCGTCGGCCTTGAACTCGGCGCCCCCGATACTCCGGTGTACGGCGGGCGATTTGAACCGCTATGCCTTCCCCGCCGGAATCTCACCGGTAAGTAGGTTTCTTATACCACTGCGTCCATCGATGCGCAGACATATCGGCGTAATTCTCACTGTCATAGGAACCAGAAAGGGGGCATGGTGAATTCCTGGCCCTCCGCCCGAAGCGTTTTTGTCGGTGGTGGTTGGTAGTTTTACCGTGTGATTGTCGAACGGCAGCGAATCCCTGAGGGGCTGGCGCGGATGGCGCCCGGTCCTGGGCTGGCCGCCGTCCTGGACGGGTTGGACATCGCCCGGTTGAGCGGCTACGACGCGGTGCTGGTGCTGCAAGCCTACGCCCGGCTCGAAGCGCACGTCCAAGCCCGCAAAGCCGCCGTCATGGCCGAAGTCGGCCTGTATGAGCCGTCCCCGTGTGACATGAAGAAAATGCCGCGCCCGGACAACTACTCCGCCGATGAGATCCGGGCCGCGCTGGTGTTGACCCGCCGCGCCGCCGAGCGTGAATACGTTTTCGCTTATGATCTGTCGACCCGCCTTCCCGCCGTCCACCGGGCCCTTGCGGTGGGGGTCATCGACAAAGCCCGCGCCGTGGTTTTTCATGACTGGCTGGAGGGTGTCCCCGACCCCCTCGCCCGGGCGGTGGCCGGTCATCTGCTGCCGAAGGCGGGGACGTGTACGACCAGCCAGTTGAAAGACAAGATCAAGACGCTGCTGGTGGCCGCCGATCCGCAGTGGGCGCGGCGTAAGTATGAGCGGGCGTTGCAGCGGCGCCGCATCGAGGGCATGCGTCACGCCGACGGGACCGCGACGATCACCGGTCATCAGTTGCCCGTGGACCAGGCGGCGGCCGCCATCGCCCGGGTGGATGCCATCGCCCGGCAGACCAAACGCGCCGGCCTGCACGCCCCGATCGACCACATCCGCTCCGACGTTTTCCTCGGCCTGCTCGACGGGAGCCTGACCGGTCTCGACGACGACGCGATCACCGCGCTCCTCCTCAGCAAAGCCGCTCATTCCGACCCGGTCGATACCGAAGACGACTACGACCCGCACCTCAACGACCACCCCCACAACAACGCCAACGACCCCGACGACCAGCAGCCCAACGCCGAGCAGCCCAACGCGGACGCCGACGATCAGCCCACCGACGACGCCGGCCTTCGGGACCCGGCGCACCCCCACGTCGGCAGCGGCGCCCACAACCCAGATGGCGCTCCCGCTGCGGCCAGCACCCGCCGCACTCAGGGTCCCGCCAGCGACGCCGACCCGGACAACGTGGACGGCGTCCATAATTCGGCTGGTGCGGACAGCATCGGCGCCTCCGATGGCACGCGGGACGGGGGCGGCCTCGCAGGATCGCACGATGGGGATGGCCCCGGCGGTGCGCAGCAGCCGAAGGGCACCCTCCGCGCGGCCAGACGGACACCGCAGACCGCGACGGCCGCCGGCACAGCAGAAGGCGCGGCAAGTGCGGGCAGCGGACGCAGCGCAGCCGAGGCCCCCACGGGCGGCTCGGGCGGCTCGGGCGAGGCCACAGACAGATCAGGGAGTGCGGTCGGTGCCGCTGCGGGCGGCTCAGGTGGCGGGGGCGGTGGGGCGGCCGCCTCGATGGCCGTGCGGGGTGGGGTGTTGGCCGGCCTGCTTTCGGGTGGGGCGGGGTTCGCGGCCGGGGAGGTGCGGGTGCGGGTCTCCACGCTGATGCACCTGGACGACCTACCCGCCGAGCTGGCCGGGTGGGGGCCCATCCACGCCCAGCTCGCCCGCCGCCTGGCCAAACGCCAGATCAACGGGGAATGGCGGTTCGCGATCTGCGACGAGGACGGGCAACTGCTGTTCGCCGGGATCACCTCCTACCGGCCCGCCGGATGGCCCCGCCACCCCACCACCACGACCCAGGCACCACAACAGCAACCACCACCAGAACCACAACCCGCACCACAACCGGTGCCGGAACCGGCATCGCCACCGGCATCACAACCGGTGCCGGAACCGGCATCGCCACCGGCATCACAACCGGCATCGGAATGGATGCCGCCACCGGCATCACAACGGGCGTCACAACGGGCATCGGACCAAGCGGCGCAACCACCATCGGCACGAACGGCGGAACGAGCTGCTGAACAAGCAGCGGGACGCGCAGCGGGGCGGGCGGCACGCGGGCCGGTCCGGCGGCGAGGCATCGTCGAGTTGCAGATCCCGCTTACGCTGCTGCGTCAGTGGACTTCCGACCTGGCCGCCCTCGGCGCCGGATGGGCCCGCGTCATCACCGACATCACCCGCCAACTCGACCAGGCCACCACCGACAACCACACCACCGACACCCGCGCGGACAGCGACACCCACGCGGACAGCGACACCCAGCAGGACACCAGCAGCAACGCCAACCCCCGCGCCGAGACCGACTCTTGTGCCGAGGCCGAGCCCCGTGCCGAGGCAGGGGACGTCCGTGCCAGTACAAGGAACCTCTGTGCTGACGCCGCCGAGGCCGCCGCCGGCCCCTCAACCGAGGACGTCCAGGCGCAGGCCGCCGACGCCGCGAACGAGAAGGATCAACCATCGGGCGGACGCCCCATGCGGGCCGGGAACACGTGCCCTGACGGTACGGATAAGCGGCGACGGTTCCCCAGAGCCGGATTGCGGCGATGGGTCCAAATCCGCGACCGCGTCTGCACCTACCCCGGCTGCCGCGCCCCCGCCAGCCGATCAGAGCTGGACCACACCCACCAGCACGGCCACGGCGGGCCGACCACCGACGCCAACCTGGGCGCCGCCTGCGCACACGACCACGACCTCCGCGACCACGGCTGGCGCGTCATCCAACCCCAACCCGGCCACCTCACCTGGATCAGCCGCACCGGCCACCACTACCCGGTCACACCACCACCCATCATCGACCCCCTCCCCGAACCGATCACCCAGGCCATCCAGGCCACTCCGGAGACCGAGCCTGATGTTGATCTACCGCTGCCCAGCACGTTCGAATACGCACCGGTCTGGATGGAAGAGGTAGCACCGCAGTCGCCCGCCGAACAGCCATCGGCCGAACAGCCGCCGAGCGATCCATCGTCAGGTGCCGGGCAGCCCCCGCCGGATGAGACCACACTGGATGTGCCGCCCTTTTGATGCCCCGCCCGGCGCCGGACGCAGGTCTTCCGTCGTGGTGCGCCCATTCCCGATCACTGGGCGGGAGGTTCCGTCACCCGGTCGCGCTGGCCCGGTCTTGCAGCGTGGTCTTACTCCGTCGTCACACCGGGTGGTCTTACTGCACGGTCGCGCGTCCGGGGACATTTGCGATTGCGCATTGAGAGATGGCTCGGTGTCTTAATGGTTTGAATTAATCCAAATCGGCGTAATCCATCCTCCTTTCGTAAGTGTGCGGGCTGCGAATTTACGTTTTGGCGCCACGGAAAGTTGTGACACCCGGCGCGGGTGCCGAGGGACCTGTCATGCTGGACATGCCGAGATTCCGCTGGTCAGCAGACGAGAAAGGGGCGGTTATGGCCGCTCAGCATTATTGCGCCGACACCGACGACGGCTACCATCTCGACGATCCCTCCCCCGAGGCGATCGTCGTATTGATCAGCGAATTAAACCATACCGACAATACCTTTATGACGGTGCAGCCGGACGGCGACGACCCGCCTTGGTATGTCTCGGTGTCACTCCGTGAAGACGAGACCTACGAGATCGAACGGCGCGAGGGGCCGGGACAGGAGTCCCATCTGACGACCCACACGAACGTCAGGAACACCGCCGGGGACCTCACTTCCTGGCTGGCCGCCCGCACTCACGCCTGACACAACAAGCAGAGCCCCAGGCGCCTACCGCCGGGGGCTCTCGTGTGTCGGGGCGAGCAGTCGCCGCTTGCAGAGGTTGGCAGGGTGACCATGGGTCTCAAGCGGCTCCGAGAGGGGCCTGCCGTCCCACCGGGACGGGCCGGCGGGACACGGCAGGCACCTCAGGCGGCGTGGACATGATTGTGTCTGTAGCCGACCATCGAATTAACCCTTTAGTTCAGTTATCTTGCTACCAGAGTCTGAGACGGGATGAACCATGCTGCGAGGCTGACGAGGATGGCCGCACCGGCCGTCACCGCCGCGCCGGTGAACACGTGGGACACCCCGGAGGCGACGTGCGAGCCCTCCCCGGCGAACAGGGTCAGCAGTACGGCGAGGCCGAGCGCTCCACCCACCGACAGGGAGGCCTGGAGGACGCCCGAGGTTATCCCGGCGTCCTCGGCCGGGGTCTCGGACAGGATGATGATGTTGAACGGCACGATGGCCGCCCCGGCCCCGAACCCCAGGATGATGATCGGCCCGAGGACCGCCGTGAGGTACTCGCTGTTCGCGTTCACCCTGCTCAGCCAGAGGGTGGCGGCGGTGATGAGCGCCAGTCCGATGAGGGCCAGGACCTTCGGCTCGACCTTGGTGAGGAGTTTGGGGGCCGAGCGGGCGGTGACGAGGAGGGCCAGCCCGAACGGGAGGAAGGCCAGGCCGGTTACCAGGGGGTCGAGGTGGAGCACCCGCTGCAGGAACTGCGCCAGGAAGAACAGGAAGCCGGTCAGGACGAAGGCGAGCAGCGCGAGGTTGAGGAACGCCCCGGCCCTGGCCCGGTGGCTGAACACCCGCAGAGGCAGCATCGGCGCGGCCGTACGGGCCTCCAGCAGCACGAACAGCGCCAGCACGATCACCCCGGCGATTAGCGAGGAGAGCGCGACCGTGTTCCGCCAGCCGTGGTCGGCCACCCGGACGAACCCGTAGACGACCGCGGTCATGCCGACGATGGACAGCAGCGCTCCCGGCAGGTCGAGTGACGCCCGCCCGGCGGGCTTCTCGCCCGGCGTGATCGTCCGTACGCCGAGCAGGGCGATGAGCAGCCCGATCGGGGCGTTGACGAGCAGAGTCCAGCGCCAGTCGGCGGCCCAGGTCAGCACGCCGCCCAGGATCATGCCGGCGGCCGCGGCCAGGCCGGTGACCGTGGAGTAGACGGCGAAGGCCCGCTGCTGCCGCTCCCCGGTGAAGGTGGTGGACAGCAGGGCGAGCCCGGCGGGGCCGGCCAGGGCGGCGGCGATCCCCTGAAGGGCCCGGCCCGCGATCAGCCAGCCGAAGTTGGGGGCGAGCCCGGCGAGCAGCGACGCCGCGGCGAGCAGCAGGGTGCCCGCGAGGAACACCGTGCGGTGGCCGAACAGGTCTCCGAGGCGCCCGCCCAGCAGCAGCACGCCGCCGAAGGGCAGCACGAACCCGTTGATCACCCAGGACAGCGCTCCGGGGGACAGGCCGAGGTCGGACTGCAGGCCGGGCAGCGCGACGGCGACGATGGTGGCGTCGAGTTGGAGCATGAACTCGCAACCCACGATCGCCACGAGGACCAGCCCCAGAACTCTGGACGCCGAGACCTGGCCGGGGGACTCCCCGGCCCGTAGTTCCGTGGTCATAAGACCTCCATTCAATACTCTCAGGCCCATTAGTTTGAACTCTCG
Source organism: Planotetraspora sp. GP83 (assembly GCF_041262585.1). Lineage (NCBI taxonomy): Bacteria > Bacillati > Actinomycetota > Actinomycetes > Streptosporangiales > Streptosporangiaceae > Planotetraspora > Planotetraspora sp. GP83. The sequence goes on from NZ_JBGCBZ010000022.1 coordinate 30,480, forward strand.
CGTTCAGTTCTTCAAGCGGCACTCGGCCTTCGCTGGGGTACTCTCACAGGGTGACCACCATCGAGCGTCCGGCCCAGAGCAGAGGACGGATCGACAAGCGGACCGCGATCCTCAGCGCCGCCGTGAAGGTCTTCTCGCAGGAGGGCTACGCGCAGGCGAGCATCGACGCGATCGCGAGCGTCGCGGGCGTCGCCAAGCCGACCGTGTACAACCACTTCCAGGACAAGGAGACCCTGTTCCGCACGGTCATGCGGGACTCCGCCGACCGCACGGCGGCCAGGATCATCGCGGCCTTCGCCACTCTGCCGGACGACGGGGCCGACCTGGAGGGCGAGCTCACCAGGGTCGCCCACCTGATGGTGGAGTGCCAGCTCAGCGAGGCGGGGTGGGCGCTGCAACGGCTGCTCTACGCCGAGGCGGCTCGCCTGCCCGACCTGTACGACGAGGTGGTCGCGAGGGGCGGGACGCCAGCGCTCAACGTCCTCGCGGGCAGGCTGGCAAGCCTGGCCAACCGGGGGCACCTGGACATCGACGACCCGGTGGTCGCCGCGAACCAGTTCATGGCGTTGGTCGCCGGAAACCTCCCCGCGCTCTCGGCGCTCGGAACGCGGCCGGTCAGTCCCGGCGAGCTGGACCAGTCGGTGCGGGCGGGCGTCCGCACGTTCCTGCGTGCCTTCGCCGCCCAGGCGAGGCGCCGGCCCGCACGGCAGCGGGGCACACGGCAGGGGGCCACACGGCAGGGGGCCGGCGCCTGACCGAGAGGTTCAGCCTTTAGCGGGCACGGGCGATGGAGGTGGCGAGCAGCCCGTCGGCGACCAGCCAGCGGCCCGAGAGTACGTCTGTGCCCATGCGGGCGTCGGTCACCAGAAGCCGTGCGGTGAACCCGCCCGAGGTGTCGATGTCCACCGAGGCCTCGGAGAACTCGAGCCACCGCCCCGTGACGGGGAACCACGTCTTGTAGACCGACTCCTTGGCGCTGAACAGGATCCTGTCCCAGCACACCGCCGGGTCCGCCTTCCGGAGCAGTCGCAGGGCGACGATCTCCTCGGGCCGGGCGATCGCCTCCAGCACGCCGGACGGCAGCGGCCCGTGGGGCTCCGCGTCGATGCCGAGCATGGCCGCGTCCCGTTCAGAAGCGACGGCGGCCGCGCGATAACCGGCGCAGTGGGTGATGCTGCCGATCGTGCCCGGCGGCCACAGCGGCGCCCCGCGCTCGCCGCGCAGGATCGGCCCCGGAGGCACCCCCAGGCGGCCCAGCGCCCGCCGCGCGCAGTGCCGCCCGGTGACGAACTCCCCACGCCGGACCGCCACCGCGTTCGCGATCAGCCCCTCCTCTTCGGGGAACAGCGTCGCGTCCGGCACGTCGCCGAACTCCTCGGCCGTCACCACCCAGGACGGAAGGATCTTGTCGATCACGCCGCGCCCCCGGCGTCCCGGCGAGGGGACAGCACGGCACGCGGACGGGACGGCCCGGCCTGGCGGATGCGCCACTCCCTCGGGTAACCGAGGGACACCTCCTCGAACCGGACGCCGTCGTACCAGGTGGTCCTGGGGATGTGCAGGTGCCCGTAGACGACCGCCGCCGCGCGGAAGCGCGTGTGCCAGTCGGCGGTGCGCTCGGTGCCACACCACATGGCGAACTCGGGGTGACGGAGGATCCGCGTCGGCTCCCGGACGAGGGGATAGTGGTTGACCAGCACGGTCGGCATTTCGAGGGCGGCGAGGCGGCGCTCTGTCTGCGCGACCCTCGCCTCGCACCACGCCTCCCGGGTCGGGTACGGGTCGGGGTGCAGCACGAACTCGTCCGAGCACACGATCCCCGTGCCGTGCGCGTACTCCAACCCCTCCTCCTTCGTGGAGGTCCCCTCGGGGAGGAAGCTGTAGTCGTACAGGAGGAACAGCGGGGCGACCGCGACCGGCCCCTCCGGTCCGTTCCACACCGGGTAGGGATCCTCGGGCGTCGCCACGCCCAGGTCGCGGCAGATGCGGACGAGATGCTCGTACCGCGCCATGCCGCGCAGGCGGACCGGATCGTCCGCCGTGGTCCAGAGCTCGTGGTTGCCGGGCGACCAGATCACCTTCGCGTAGCGCTCCGCCAGCGTGCCGAGCGCCCACTCGACGGCGGCCGGCGTCTCCGCGACGTCGCCCGCGACGATCAGCCAGTCGCCGTCCTCGTCGGGCTCCAGCTTGGAGACGATCTCGCGGTTCTCCCGGTAGCCGACGTGCAGGTCGCTGATGCCGTACAGCGTGCTCATGAACCGGCCCGGAGAGACGTGAGGATCACGTCCCTGACGGCGGTCTCGTGGTCGCCCAGGAAGAAGTGGCCGCCGGGGAACAAGCGCAGGTCGAACGGGCCGGTCGTGTGCTCCTGCCAGGCGCGTGCCTCCTCGGCCGTGGTCAGCGGGTCGGCGTCGCCCACGAGGGCGACGACGGGGCAGGTGAGTCCCGGCCCCTCCGCGTACCTGTAGGTCTCGATCGCCGTGTAGTCGGCGCGCACAGCCGGCAGGATCAACTCCAGCATCTCCTCGTCCATCAGCACGGCGCTGTCGGTGCCCCGCAGCGCGTTGAGCTCGTTCATCACCTGGGCGTCGTCCCGGAGGTGAACGTCCTCGTGCCGCGCCCTGGACGGCGCCCGCCTCCCGGAGGCGAACAGCGTCGTCACGCCGTCGAACCGCCGGGCGATCTCGAACGCCACGATCGCTCCCATGCTGTGCCCGAAGAACGCCACAGGCAACCCCTGAGACGCATAAGGCCCGGTGGGTGAGAGATGCCGCAGGGCCTCCGCCGCCTGGCCGCACAGCGTCGCGATGTCCGTGATCAGCGGTTCCTTGCGACGGTCCTGGCGGCCCGGATACTGGAGCGCCAGCACCTCCACGTGGGGCGACAGCGCGGCCGACAGGGAGTGGTAGGCGCTGGCCGATCCTCCGGCGTGCGGAAAGCACACCAGCCGCGCCGCGCCCTCCCGCGCGGGATGGAAGCGCCGGATCCAGACGTCGGCAAGGGTGGTCACCGCGGTTCCTCCTGCTCGTGCTGACGTGCTCGTGCTGACGTTGACGGTCCGGTACGGCCACTGCCCACTCAGAGGGGGATGTTGCCATGGATTCCGCGCGCCGGCGGAGCGGAGTGGAAGGCCTCCACCAGCCGTCGCCGGGTGGAGGGCGGATCGATGACCTCGTCGATGACGCCGAGCGCCAGCCCTCGGCCGACGCCGCCCGCGAGCCGCCGATGCTCCTCGACCAGTGCCGCTCGCAACGTCTCGCGCTCCTCGTCGGGAGCCGCCGCCAGCTTCTTGCGGTGCAGCACCCCGACGGCCGCCTCCGCGGCCATCACCGCCACCTCGGCCTCCGGCCACGCCAGGACCGTCGTCGCGCCCAGCGACCGGGAGTTCATGGCGATGTACGCCCCGCCGTACGACTTGCGGGTGACGAGCGTGACCCGGGGCACGACCGCCTCACCGAACGCGTGCAGAAGCTTGGCGCCTCGCCGTACGACACCGTCCCACTCCTGGCCGACGCCGGGCAGATATCCCGGGACGTCCACGATCACGAGCAGCGGAACGCCGAAGGCGTCGCACATCCTGACGAAACGGGCCGCTTTCTCGGCGCTGAGGGAGTCGAGGCAGCCGCCCTTGCGCAGTGGGTTGTTCGCCAGCACCCCGACGGACCGGCCGGCCAGCCGCCCGAGCCCGATCACCATGTTCGGCGCCCATTTCGGCTGGAGCTCCTCGAACGCGTCTCCTCCCGGGTCGAGGACCCGGCGGATCAGCGGCCGCACGTCGTAGGCGCGTCGCGGCTGTTCGGGAAGCAGCGTACGGATGTCCGGGTCGTCGTCCCGGCAGGCGCCGAGGTCGAACGACCCCTGGCGGGCCAGCAGGCCCGTGATGCGGCGGGCCCGCAGGTACGCCTCGGCCTCCGTGGCCGCCACCACGTGGACGACTCCAGACTTGCGGGAGTGCACCTCGGCCCCGCCCAGGCCGTCCATGTCGATCTGCTCGCCCGTCACGGCGCGGACCACGTCGGGTCCGGTGACGAAGACCCGCCCGGCCTCGGACATGATCACGATGTCGGTGAGCGCCGGGCCGTAGGCCGCCGCGCCCGCGGCCGGGCCGAGGACGACGGAGATCTGCGGGACCCGCCCCGAGGCGCGGATCATGGCGGCGAACATCCTGCCGACACCGTCCATCGACTCCACGCCGTCCGCCAGCCGCGCGCCGCCCGAGTGCCACAGGCCGACCACCGGGCAGCGCCGCCGGACCGCCAGGTCGATCGCCTCCACGATGTGAAGGCTGCCCCGCGCGCCGAGCGCCCCACCCATGGAGGTCGCGTCGGTGCAGTAGGCCACCACCCTCTCGCCGCCGATCCGGCCGCGCACGGCGGTGACGCCGCTGCCGTCCGGGGCGTGCAGGGCGACCATGGAGCCTTCGTCGAGGAGCTGCGAGAGCCGTACCCGAGGCGAGCGATGATCGGCCTCCTCCGGCTCCCGGGCCGGGGTCGTCGTGATGGCTGGGGTCGTCGGGGTGGCTGGGGTCGTCGGGGTGGCGGGGGTCGTCGGGGTGGTGTGGGTCATCGTCAGCTCCCGTTCTGCCCGATGTGAGGCCGTGGGCGTGGGCGTTGGGTGATGGCGGTGAGGACCGTGGGGATGGTGGGGGTGGTGGGGATGGCGGAACGGCCGACCGGCATCTCGTCAGTGTGGGGCGAACCAAAGGCGTGGCTCACCTTCAAAACAGTCGTCTTGCCGCCCAGGGCCTCGGCTCCCGAGACGCTGTGCCCATGGAACAACTTGCAGGGCCGACGGCCGCATTGTCAACAATGCCTACCGATTTAGAGGGTATCTCCCGAGAAACGGTCCGACCTTTAAGGGCGCCGGTCGCCGGAAATCAGCCCTTGACGATCTCTCCATTCGTTAAGGATCCTATCTATCAGATTGTGACCACTGCGCGCTTTGGGAGCCGGGGCACTCCTGGAGAGAACGCGCACCACTAGGAGACTGAGGCACATTGAGCATCCGACCCACGCGACGCGGTTTCCTCGCCACCTCCGGCCTGCTCGCGGGAGCGGCAGTCCTCGGCGGCCGGGCGACCGCCGCCGCGGCCGGCGCCACCTCCCTGTCAAGGACGCAGGTGATCGCCGACACCCGCCGGGCGGCCGACTACTGGCTGTCCCGGACGCCCATGTACAGCAATGACAACAACTGGCACAACGCCACGTTCCACAGCGGCAACATGGCCCTCTACCGGCTGACGCAGGACGTGAAATACCGCGACTTCAGCAAGGCCTGGGCCGAGCACCACGACTACCAGCTGATGGCTGACGGCAGCACGCCGTTCCACGCCGACCACGAGGCGGCCGGGCAGGTCTACCTCGACCTGTACGCGCTGGACCCCCAGCCGCACTACATCGACGCGACCGTGAACCGGATCAGCGCCCAGATCGCCGGCGGCAGGACGAACTACTGGACCTGGGTGGACGCGCTGCACATGGCCATGCCCGTCTTCGCCCGGCTCGGCGTCCTGAAGAGCAGCACGGCGCACCTCGACTACCTCTACAACAGCTACACCTACACCAAGTCGCAGACCAGCAAGCGGACCGGGCTCTGGAGCCCCACGCAGCGCCTGTGGTGGCGTGACAACAACTACGTCCGCAGCTCGACCTACTGGTCGCGCGGCAACGGCTGGTCCATCGCGGCCCACGCCAAGGTCCTCGCCGCCCTCCCGTCGACCGCGGCACACTACAGCGAGTACGCCGACAACCTGCGGAGCATGGCCGCCGCCCTCAAGCCGCTCCAGCGCGCCGACGGCTTCTGGAACGCGAGCCTGACCGACCCGGTGAACTACGCCGGTCCGGAGACCAGCGGCACCGCCTTCTTCACGTACGGCCTGGCCTACGGGATCAACCACGGGCTGCTGGACGCCGCCACCTACCTGCCCGTGGTGGAGCGGGCCTGGCAGGGGATGATCTCCGTCGCGCTGCGGAGCGACGGCCTGCTCGGTTACGTCCAGGGGCCCGGCGCGAAGCCGAGCGACAACTACCCCTGGTCGGCCACCAGCACCCAGCCCTACGGGGTCGGCGCGTTCCTCCTCGCCGGCACGGAGGTCGCCGCCCTCGCCGTCTGACCGGCCGTCTGACGTCGCGTTCAGTCGCGGGCGCCGCGCCGTACCGTCACGACGCACAGGGCGGCGCCCGCCGACGACCCTCGCGGCACAATAGACACGCGGTGCGACTTGGATGTGGCGGGGGAGGGGTGGGCGTGGGAATCGACGTCGAGCGGGTGCGGGCCGACACGGCCGGATGCGAACACGTCGCCCACTTCAACAACGCGGGCTCCTCGCTGCCGCCGCGCCAGGTCACCGACGCCGTCGTGGAGCACCTCCGGCTGGAGGAGCGGATCGGGGGCTACGAGGCGGCCGCCGCGCGGAGCGACCTGATCGAGCACACCTACGACGCGCTCGCCCGTCTGGTCGGCGCCGGCCGCGACGAGATCGCCGTGGTGGAGAACGCCACCGTCGCGTGGGACATGGCCTTCTACTCCCTGCCCTGGCGGCCGGGAGACCGCATCCTCACGGCCCGCGCCGAGTACGCCAGCAACGTCATCCCGTTCCTGCAGATCGCCCGCCGCCACGGTGTGCGGGTGGACGTCGTGCCCGACGACGACAGCGGCCAGTTATCCGTCGACGCGCTGCGGCGCATGCTGGACGAGACGGTGAAGCTGATCGCCGTGACCCACGTGCCCACCCAGGGCGGCCTCGTCAACCCGGCGGCCGAGATCGGGGAGGTCGCCCGGGAGGCCGGGGTGACCTACCTGCTCGACGCCTGCCAGTCGGTCGGCCAGATGCGCGTCGACGTGGAGGAGATCGGCTGCGACCTGCTGTCCGCGACCGGGCGCAAGTTCCTCCGCGGCCCGCGCGGCACCGGGTTCCTCTACTGCTCCCGCCGCGTCCTGGAGAGCCTGGAGCCGCCGTTCCTCGACCTCCACTCCGCTACCTGGGACTCCCGGGACTCCTACAGCGTCAGGGACGACGCGCGGCGCTTCGAGAACTGGGAGACCTACCAGGCCGGGAAGATCGGCCTCGGGGTGGCCGCGGACTACGCCCTCGACCTGGGCCTGGACGCCATCGAGGAGCGCGTCACCGCGCTCGCGGAGGAGCTGCGGCGGCGGCTCGCCGCGCTGCCCGGCGTGACCGTCCACGACACGGGAGCACGGCGGTCCGGGATCGTCACGTTCACGGTCGCCGGTCACGACAGCCAGGAGATCGCCGGCCGGCTCGCCGCCAAGGCCGTCAACGTGTCGGTCTCCAGCGCCTCCTCGGCCCGCTGGGACTTCGAGTCGCGGGGGCTGCCCTCACTGGTGCGCGCCTCGGTCCACTACTACAACACCGAGGACGAGCTGGACCGGCTCTGCGCCGCGCTCCCGAAGACCGCGTAGCGGCGCTCGGAGGGGTCACGATCCCTCCTGGACGGTCGGTATGATGAGCGGCCTGGCCGCGGCCACCCGGTAGCCGTCGCGCATCGCCCGGCGGGCCAGGGCACCGGTCGGGGCCACGGCGAGGAGGAGGATCCCCCCGAGGATGAGCCATCCCGCTCCGCGCATGCCGGTGATGAGCGTCGTGACGATCGCCGGTCCCAGTGCGACGATCGCGGCCTCCGCGCTGGCCGCGACACCCTGATACTGGCCCTCCGCGTCGCGCGCCATCAGCCCGAGCGAGAGCCCCCACTGCGCGGACACGTAGTAGAGCTCGCCCAGCACGTGCGCCCCCACGCCCAGCACGACGACGATCATCGCGACGGCGGCCGACGCGGGCCACGCGGCCAGCGCGAAGACGACGCAGCACAGGGCGAGCGCCGCGCTGGAGAACCGGGCCGCCCGGACCGCGCCGGGCACCCCCTCGCCCTGCCGGGTGACCCGCACCTGGAACAGCGCGATGGCGGCCGAACTGAGCGCGACGGCGAGCGCGGCCGTCCAGACCGGGGCCTTCGTGTCGCCCGCGATCCAGAGCGGCAGGCCACTGGACAGGATCGACCAGCACAGGGACAGGATCGCCGTCGTCGCCACGATCGCGACGTACGGCACGTCCCGGATGGCCTGCGTGCTCTTCCGGCGGCGCTCGGCGGGAACGGCGGGGACCCTGGGAACGCTCAGGGTGATGACGGCGGTGACGAGGAACGTCGCCGCGTTCAGCAGGACCGCCGCCACGAACGCCGGCCGGGTGCCGTTGGCGAGGACGAGGGCCGCCGCCCCCGCGCCCAGCGCGTAGGTGATGTGCTGCACGACCCGCGACTGCGCGAGCGTGCGGAGCCGGTTCTCCTCCGGCATCAGCCCGTAGACGAGCGTCACCCGGACACCCGCGCCCGAGCTCTGGACGGCCGAGAACAGCGAGCCGACCAGCAGCAGCGACCAGAAGCCGCCGACGAAGGCATAGGCCGCCATGGCGAGGCCGCGGAGCACGATGATGACGCCGAGGACCTCGCGCGGCCCCCGGTGGTCGGCCAGCACGCCGACCGGCGTGGCGGCCAGCAGGCCGACCGCGCCTCCGAGCCCCACCGCGAGCCCCATGCTCCCGGCCGGGATCCCCTGGATCCGGGTGAAGAAGATCGCCCAGATGCTGAACCACAGGCCGTCGCCGAACCCGTTGACTCCCTGGGCCCACAGCAGCCGCCTGACGATCGCCCGCTGATCTGACTGCTGTTCCAATGCGCTGGTCCTCTCCGTCCGCGGGCCCCTGTAGTCCCACCGTCCGGCGGCCCTGAAACAGCCCGCGTGTTTCACGGCCGGTACGCCGTGGGACTAGCAGGCCGTTCACCAGCCGGCCGCCGTCCACTGACCAAGGGAGACAGCGATGACCACGACATCCGGATATCTGCTCGGCGCGAGCACGAGCGAGCGCGAACGGCTGCTGGTCCAGGGCGAGATGTTCCGCCCGGAGGCCGAGCGGCTGCTCGACCAGTGTGGCATCCAGCCGGGCTGGCGCGCCATCGACGTCGGCTGCGGCCCGCTCGGGGTGATGGACCTGCTCTCCGAGCGGGTCGGCACGGCCGGGGAGGTGGTCGGCCTCGACAGTGAACCCCGCATGCTGGAGCTCGCCAAGGAGACCGTGGCCGAGAAGAGGCTCGGCAACGTCACGCTCGTCACGAGCGACGGCGGAGCCACCGGCCTGCCCAAGGGCGGGTTCGACCTCGCCCACACCCGTCTCGTCCTCATGAACGTCCCCCACGCGGATGCCGTCCTCGGCGAGATGGTCTCGCTCGTACGGCCCGGCGGGGTCGTCGCCGTCCAGGACGTCGACTGGGTCTCGCGCATCTGCGAGCCGCCGCATCCGGCCTGGGACCGCATCGTCGGCGTGATCGCCGAGCTGTGGCGGCTGAACGGCATGGACGTGCACATCGGGCGGCGGCTGCCGCACATGCTGCGCCGGGCCGGTGTCACCGGTGTCGGCGCGCATGCCGCCGCCCGCGTGTTCACCCACGGCGAGCCGTACCAGCGGCTCATGGTGACGCGGGCCGAGCAGTGCCGCGACGCCCTGGTGGAACGCGGCCTGATCACCGGGGCCGAGCTCGACGAGTGCGTCCGCGAGCTGAGCGCGCACCTCGACGACCCCGGCACGATCGTGCTCCATGCGACCCTCTTCCAGGCGTGGGGAAGGGTGCCGGGGGCGTCACGGTGAGGCCCGCTCCGTCACCGCGGCCGGGCCAGGTCACGTTGTCACCGCCCGGGGTGGCAGGGGGGACGTGCCGGCCGAGGGGGCCCGGCGCAGCCGGTCGCGGAGGCCGGTGAGCGCGCGGGCGACGGCGGACAGGTCGTCGAGGTCGAAGCCGCCGGCGTAGCGCGGCAGGTGGGGCAGCAGCGCCAGGGTCGCTGCAGGACCGGCGGCGACACGCCCCGACGCCTCCACCGCGGCGCCGTCGAGCACGGACATGCGGTGGTTCCAGGCCACCGCCACGTCCTCGGACATGCCGGCGGGGAGGTCCAGCCGGATCTCCGGGCCGCTGACCACGACCGGGTAGCCGCCGGGCAGGCCGAGGGGCCCCGGCACGCTCATCCGGGCCTCCGCGTCGCCGAGGACGGCCGACACCAGCAGGGCGGCGGGCCCTCCCGCCCGGTCGTTGAGCTCGGCGCGGGGCAGCGACCGCAGGGGGCGCAGGCGCTCGCCCACGTCCGCGACCTGCCGCTCTCCCTCCCAGGCCAGGGCCTCGTCGGCGGGGGAGTCAGGCTGGTGGAGATGGAGGTGGTGGGCCAGCAGCCGGATCGGCCCGCAGCCGGGACGGGCGGCCAGGCCGTCCCAGAGCGTGGCGGCGTTGCCGATCCCGCAGAAGACGGGCAGCCCGAGGCCGCGCAGCACCGGGTTGGCCATGTCGGGCAGGCAGCCGTTGACGAACGCCGCGCCGGGCACGGCGGCGGCCACCAGCGCGGCGGGCGCGGCCTGGAGCGGCAGCGTCGCGCCGAACCCGGCTTCCCGGATCAGGTCGGTCCAGGCGGAGGGCCGCTCGCGCGCCTCCCACGGGTAGTGCCACGAGGCGCACTGGACCACCACGTCCGGGCGGTGCGACGCCACGGCGTCCGCCATGCCAGTTGCGCCGTCGGTGTCCACGGGGTGCGCGGTGAAGCTCCGCGGCAGGCGCAGGGCCGCCGAGACCTCTCCCGCGCTCCGGGCGAGGCGGCCGGCCGCTTCCGTCCGGCGGCCGACCACCACGACCCGCGCCGGCGGGCCGGGCCGCGCCGCGAGGGCGTGGCAGACGGTCCCGGCGAGCGCGCCGGTGCCGGCCACCACGACCGTCGGCGTCCTCATGCCGGTCCTCATACCGGCGCGTGCACGTGGTCGCCGCGCAGCGTGCCGGACCCCTGCGGGGGCTCGGCGGCGTCGTGACCGGTGCCGGTGATGCGGTTGTCACGGTCGACGAAGACAACGCGCGGCTCCAGCGTCCGGATCTCCTCGTCGGTGTAGGAGCCGTACCCGATGATGATCACCAGGTCGCCCGGGGAGATGAGCCGTGCCGCCGCTCCGTTGATCCCGATGATCCCGGAGCCCGGAGGGCCCTCGATGACGTAGGTCGACAGGCGGTTGCCGTTGTCGATGTCGACGATGTCCACCCGCTCGCCCGGCAGGAGGTCGGAGGCCTCCATCAGGTCGCGGCACAGGGTCAGCGAGCCGACGTAGTGCAGGTCGGCCTGGGTGACGGTAGCTCTGTGGATCTTCGACTTGAGCATCGTGCGGTACACGCGGAACCCCCTCGGGCCTCAGGCGGCGATCTGGATCCGGCGCAGGTGGCGGCCGGTGTCGGTGAAGGCGTTCCGGGAGTGCAGCATCCGCCAGTTGTCCCAGACGAGCATGTCCCCCCGGTCGTACTCGATGGCCACGTGGTTGGCGTCGAAGAACTCGCGCCCCCTGAGCTGGAGCTCGGCCACCGGGTCGTCGTCGTCCCTGATCAGGTTGTTGCAGGAGAACCGGACGATCGTGCCGCGGTCGGTCTCCTCCAGCACCGGATGCTTGGTGTGCAGGTCGAGCCCCAGCCGCTGGATGCCCTCGGTGGTCTTCCACTCGTAGGTGCGGCCGCGCAGGAACTCGCGCCGCTCCTCGCCGAGCTGCTCCAGCCAGCGGTGGGCGTCCGCGAGCGTCGTCTCGCCTCCGGCCCCGTGGCAGGGTGTGACGCACCACAGGGCGATGTAGCGGGGCGGTGTGATGGCGAAGTCGTAGCCCTCGGTGTGCGGGGTGAGGCTGCGGGTGTTGCCGGCGTGGTAGACGTCGTCCATGCCCGGCTCGGGCCGGACGTCGCCGACGACCGCGCCGCTGTAGTTGGGCACGAACCCACCGAGTTTCCGGCAGAACGCCACCGGGTCGAACTCCTCCGGCACGTTGCACATGTAGACGTAGCCGTGGTCGGCCATGAGCTCGGAGAAGGTGCGGTGCAGCAGTTCCGGTGAGAGCGGATCTCCGTTGAAATCGCGCAACGAGAGAATGCTCAACGGTGATGCGGGCATGTGACGACCCTTTCTAGAGAGGGGGGCGGGGGATAGGGCAGGGGATTGAGATGGGGATTTCGTGCTGCCACGCTTTGACGCGGGAATGCGGAAAACGATGAGAAAGGCGGAGGAAAGTTCCTCCGGCCCACCTAGTCCCACGGGCCGCCGCGAATGAAACAGCGTCGAGCGCCGAACGTTCCCGGCGCCCCGCCCGGCGATAGCGGAGGTCACGACTTTCGCGGATCGGATGTTTTGCTGAGATCATTACCAGAAGTCATGTTTGCCGGAAGTCCACCCGGGAACTCCGTGGACCCGTGCTGCCGAAGCCCACGGGAAGGAAAGCCTGAGGATGGAGAACCAGGCGCTCTTCGCACGCATGCACGACCTGCAGCCGGGAGACCCCGCCCGGCGCCGGATCCGCGACGATCTCATCGTGCTGAACCTGCCGCTCTCCCGGCGGCTGGCGCGGCGGCACTGGTCGAAGGTGGAGCCGCTGGAGGACATGGAACAGGTGGCGGCCATCGGGCTGATCAAGTCGGTGGACGACTACGACCCGCGTTTCGAGGTGCCGTTCGTCGGCTACGCCGTACCGAAGATCTCCGGTGAGCTCTGGCGTTACCTGCGCGACTACCCCGGCACCGTCCGCGTGCCCCGCACGCTGCAGGAACTGCAGACGCGCCTGCGGTCGGCGTCGGAGGAGCTGGCCGGGGACGGCCAGGCCGCGCCGGGCCCGCGCGTCCTCGCCGACCGTGTGGAGATCGAGGAGTCGGCGGTCGTGGAGGCGCTCGTCGCCGACCGGATGCGGTTCCCCCGCTCACTCGACTCGCCGGCCGCGGGCACCGAGGTTCCGCTCCGGGAGGTGATCGGCAGGGACGACGCCGCCATCGAGGCGGTGGAGCGGCGCGAGAGCGTCGACGCCCTGATGTGCGCCCTGCCCGAGCGGGAACGCTTCGTCGTCCAGTTGTGCGTCATGCAGGAGGTTTCGCAGCGGCGGATCGCCGAGATCGTCGGGGTGTCGCAAATGCAGGTGTCACGGCTGCGCACCCACGCGCTCGACCGGCTTCGCCGCCTGATCGGCGTCCCGCTCGACTGGCGCTGATCATTGGCGGATAATCCCCGCCGCTTGTTTCACGCCACGCCCGGGGTGGGACTACCCAGATCCCAACCAGACCCCGGAGTGGCCACATGAGTGAAACAGCGGCGGCGCGCACACTCGTCGTCAACAATGTCATCGAGCGCTATTACGGGAACATTCAGCACCTCCTCTGCACGCTGGCCGGCCGCGGCGCGGGAAACGATTTCAATCCCGGATTCGAGTTGCCCCCGCTCGATGACGAAATGGTGCGCTTCTTCGCTCCGTCGAGCGTGGCGGTCCACTCCCTCGCCGGCTACCGGGGCAGCCGGCTCGCCCTGCTCGACCTGATGCGCAACCCGGGCACCCGCACCACCAAGTCGCTCGCGTCGCTCATCATGGTGGCCCGCGCCGTGGAGCACGTCCGCCGCACCGGCCGCCGGGTGATGCTGCTCACCCCCTCGTCGGCCAACAAGGCCACCGCGCTGCGCGACGCCGTGCTGCGCGCGCTCCGCTGCGGCCTGGTCGAGTCGGACCAGCTCCAGATCACCACCGTGGTGCCGGAGTCGTCCTATCCGAAGCTGTGGTCGTCGCCGCTGAGCACCGACCCGGTGCTGCGCGTGCGCAACCCGGTCGTCGTCTACCAGGGGCCCGACCCCGCCGGGGTCAAGGCGCTCGCCCGCCGGTTCTACGACAAGTACGCCGGAAGGCTGCGCGAGCTCACCGGCGCCGACGTCTGGTACACGCTCGACATCGACAACTACCGGTGCGCCGACGCCGTGCGGGCCCTGTTCGAGTACGACTTCCACGCGCCCGACGAGACGCGGGGGCGGCTGCACGTCCATTCGGTGTCCAGCGCGTACGGCCTGCTGGGGCACGCCCTCGGGCACGCGCGGCGGCCGGGCGCCGGGGCGCCGCCCCGATACTTCCTGGTGCAGCACCTCGGCACGCCCGACATGGTGCTCAGCCTGCTGTACGGCTCGGCCTCCCGCGACCTGATGCCCGCCTACGAGTACGACGCGGCGGCCGGGCTCTACCGGCAGGCGGCCGACCCGCACTTCCCGCATTCGACCTACGACCCGGCGGAACGGCTCGACCCGACGTTCTACACCCACAACCCTCCGACGTCGGCCGCGATGAACGAGCTGATCCGGACCCGGGGCGGCGGCGGCGTCGTCGTCTCGCTGCACGAGTGCCTCGGACGGTACGCGGAGATCCGCGCGCTGCTCGGAGGCACCAGCGTCACCCTGCCCGCCGACCCGCGGCGGCTCCGCGAGTGGTCGCTCGTGATGGCGTTCACCGGCGTCCTCAACGCCATCGATCGCGGGCTCGTGGACGACGACGACATCCTCGTCCACGGCTCGGGCAGCTACTCCGACGAGGACTTCTGCCTCATATCGCCGGAATATCTCCACATGGCCGGCGACGTGGCAGCCGTCAAGCGGGCGGTGTGCGACGCCCTCGCCGTGCGGGACCGGATCACGCTGCCCGAGCTGGAGTCGGTGGGATGAGCGGGGCCGCCGTCGCCGCGGCGCGCTACCACTGGAACAACGCGGGCAACCCCGCGGCGCGGGCGGCCCGCCGTCTCGTCGACACCCTCGGCCCGGTGCGGCAGGCCGTACGGTCCGACGACCCCGCCTTCGACGTCAGCCTGGCCTACGCCGGCCTGCCGATCGGCCACCTGAACGTCCTGCGGCTGCTCGAACGCCGCAGGACCGCACTCGGCGGCGGCGAGCCGCTCCTGCGGACCGTGCCGGTCACCTGGCCGGACCTCCGGCGGGGCCGGTTCCCCGAGGCCGACATCGTGCTCGTCGGCGCGGAGGAGGCCCGGGTGCGGCGGCTCCCCGCCGCCCGCGCCGTCATCGCGCCGTTCCGTGTCCACCTCGTCGTGGACACGTCCGGAGGCCGGGACGCGGTCCGGGCCGCGATCTCCAAGCGGGAGCGCTGGGAGTTCGGCAGGAACTCCCGCCACCACGACTGGGCGCTCGTGGAGGACGGCTCCGCCGAGGCCCTTCGGTTCTTCTACCAGCGTATGCATCTGCCCACCATGGCCGCGCGCCACCGGGAGCAGAGCCGCACCGAGGCCTTCACGGTCGCCCGCGACCACATCCTGCGCCGGGGCCGGCTGTTCTTCCTGACCGAGGACGGCCGCCCGGTCGCGGGCGTCCTGTGTCACGAGAGCGGCGGCACGCTCACCACGCGGCTGCTCGGCGTGCTCGACGGCGACGCGCGGCACTACGACTCGGGCGCGTTCAAGGCCGTCTACCACCTGCTGCTGGGCTGGGCGGCCGACCGGGGAGTGCCCGCCGTGGACTTCTACGGCACGGAGGCGTTCGTCGCCAAGGGCATCTTCCAGTGGAAGCGCAAGTTCGGCCCGCACGTCGTCCTGCCGCCCAACCACTTCGCCACCAAGCGGCTGTACGTGTCCGTGCGCCGCGACACCGCCCGGGTCAGGGACTTCCTGGTGGCCAACCCGCTCCTGGAGATCGGCCCGTCGGGCGGCATGCGGCCGGTCTACTTCCACGACGCCGCCCGCGCGGCGCGTACGGAGATCAGCGCCAAGGCGCGCTCACTCGGCGAGGCGCGGCTGGTCGACCTCGACGAGTTCCTGGACGGATAGGCCGGCGCTCACCCTTCGGCGACCTGGGCGCTCCGGGAGGACGCCCAGGCGGGAGCCGCCGTGCCCGGCGTCCCAGTGCCGTGAGGTGAGGCCGTGCGGTGGGGGGAGAACGGCCCGGCGTCCAGCGGCGGTGTCTCCCCGAGAGCCAGCCGAGCGGCGATCAGGCCCGTGTACGGCCCGGCGGTCAGGCCGTACGCGCTGAGTCCCGTGGCGACGACCACCCTGTCGGCGAGGTGGCCGATCAGCGGCAAGCCGTCCGCGGTCACGGGACGGAAGCCCACCCGCGTCTCGACCAGGGCGGCGGAGGCCAGGCCGGGGGCGAGCGCCACGCCGGTCGCCAGCACCTCGCCGAGACCGCCGGCCGTCACCCGCGCGTCGAAGCCGGCGTCCTCCACGGTCGCGCCGAGCACCACCCGCGACCCGGGGAAACCCAGCAGGTACGGCCCGCGCCTGGGCAGCACGATCGGCCAGCCCGCGGTCTCGGCCCCGGCGAGCTCCGCGTGCGCGATCTGGCCGCGCCGGGGCACGACCGGAACCTCGAGCCCCAGCGGGCGGCACAGCTCGCCCGTCCACGCCCCGGCCGCCACCACGACCACGTCCGCGGCGAGCGGCGAGCCGTCCACCAGCAGCCCGCCCGCGGGCGTGAGGGCGGCCGTCCCCGAGACCACCCGCGTGCCGTGTCGTACGGCGGCGCGCAGCAGGGCGTCGCGGACCACGCGCCCGTCGACCCGTGAGGGACCGTCGAGATGGAGGGCGGCCACATCGGGGCGGAGCGGGGGGAACAGGTCGGCGGGCCGGTCGACCGGGGAGATCGTCCCCATGTCGGGCGCGGCCGCCCGCCTGCTCTTCAGCAGCGTCTCCACCGGGGCCAGCTCGGCCGGGTCGTCGGCCACCAGGAGCGCGCCGACGCGGGCGTGGCTGACGTCGTGCTCGCCGTCCGCGCCCAGCAGTTCCAGGAGCGGCGCGTAGTAGCGGGCGCCCTCGAGCGCCAGCCGGTACCAGTCATCGGCTCCCTCGTGGTCGACCCACGGGCAGATGATCCCCGCCCCGGCGCCGGTCGCCTGCCCGGTGTCCGCCCCGTCGACGACGGTCACGGCGACGCCCCGGAGGCTCAGGTGGTAGGCGGCGCTCGCTCCGACGATGCCGCTCCCGATCACGACGGCGTGCTGGTCCCGTGACGTGGGTGTCGATGTGCGCATACCTGAATCGTCCCAGTCTTCGACCCTCGGTGCGCGATCCACGGCATGGCCTCCGTTTCGAAGATCTCTTCATGCTGTACGAAACGGCAGCCCCGCGCGACGGGTGTCTCCGGGCCGGATTTCGATGATCGGCCACCGCCCACGGCGTTTCGCGCGGGGGACCGGCCGCTCCGGCACGTTGAATGGATTCGCCATGTTCTCGCAGGTCACAAGCAGGATTTCGGGGGAGTCGTCATGCTCGATCAATTGCGGGGTGTCTCGGTGCTGGTGGGCCGGGTGATCGTCGGGGTGATCTTCATCTTCCACGGCTGGACGAAGGTCGCCGTCACAGGACTGCCGGGGGTGACGGCGCACTTCCAGGCCGCGGGCGTCCCGGCGGCCGGGCTCGCCGGCCCAGGGATCGCGATCCTGGAACTGGTGGGAGGGGTCGCCCTCATCGCCGGCGCGGCGCTGCCGTTCTTCTGCAGCCTGCTCGCGCTCACCATGGTCGGCGCGATCGTGTTCGTGCACGGCTCCCACGGGTTCAGCAACCAGGACGGCGGCTACGAGTACGTCCTGGCGCTGGCCGGGGCGTGCGTGATGCTCGCCTTCAGCGGCGGCGGGGCCCTCGCCGTCGATCGCCTCTGGCGGCGGCGGGCGGCCGTCACGGCTGGGCCGTCCGGCTCGGGACTGCCCGGGGCGGGGTCGCCGGAGGAGCTGCCGGAGCGGGGCGCCGCGGTGCCGGTGAGCGGATCCGCCGGGGGCTCGTCCTCCGGGCGGCGTGAAGATCTGCCAGAATAACTGGCTGGCCGGTCGAGAAACAGCCGCCGCGTTCTGCCGTCGCGTCTGCCACAGGGGAGGAGCCGGACATGCCGCGTCCCAGTGTGGAGGTCGAGCGCCGGGAGCAGATCCTGCGGGGCGCGTGCGCGGTCATCGCCGACAAGGGGCTCCGCTCTCTCCGCGTCGCGGACGTGGCCAAGGAGGCCGGCATGAGCCACGGCACGGTGCACTACTACTTCGCCACCAAGCGTGACCTCGTCAACGCCGCGTTCGAGTTCAACTTCGAGTGCTCGATCGAGCGGCGGCGGCCGATCCTGGCCGCCCATGAGGATCCCCGTGAGCGGCTCCGCGCCTTTCTCGGCTCCTACCTGCCGGAGGACGCGGAGACCCGGCAGGCCTGGCGGGTCTGGATCGAGCTGTGGGGAGAGGCCCTGCGCGACCCGGACCTGCAGGAGCTCAACGAGCGCGTTTACGGCGACTGGCGGCGGGTCGTCGCGGGGATCGTCCGCGACGGCCAGGACCGCGGCCAGCTCCGCGGAGGCGATCCCGTCACCATCGCCAACGTGCTCATCGGCATGATCGACGGGCTCGCCATCCAGGTCATGCTCGGCTCGCGGAACATGCCCGCGGGACGCATGCGCTTCGTCATCGACGCCTTCGTGCGCGAGCTCGAAACCGCCTGAAGGCAGCCTTCCGTTTCACCCTAATTCGGTCGCTCTTAACCGTTGACAGCCGCGAGTGGCGCACGCCACACTCCCATAAATAACTGACCCGCCAGTCAATTATGGAGGCGGCATGTGGGCAGGTAGGGGACGAGCGGCCGTGTCCGCGTGCGCGCTCGTAGCGCTGGCCGGCTGCGGCGGTTCCGGCGGCGACGCGAAGGAACTGACCGTCGTCATGTGGGGCGGCGACGACCAGCAGAAGGCGGTCTCCGCCTATGTCGAGCCGTGGGGCAAGGAGCAGGGCGTCAAGATCAAGCAGGATTCGCCCACCGACTACGCCAAGTTCCGCGCCCAGGTCGAGGCCAAGAAGGTGAGCTGGGGCGTCGTCGAGGTCGAGCCCAACTTCGCCGTCACCGCCTGCAAGAGCGGCTGGGCGCTCAAGATCGACAAATCTAAGATCGACACGTCGAAGCTCGACCAGAAGCTCGTGGGCGACTGCGCGGTGCCGACCCTGCAGTACGCCTTCACCATCGGCTACAACACCACGGTGTTCAGCGCCCAGAACCACCCCAGGACCTGGGCCGAGTTCTTCGACACCAAGCGATTCCCCGGCAAGCGCGGCTTCTGGAAGTACGCCACGGGCGCCATGTTCGAGGCCGCGCTCCTCGCGGACGGCGTCCCGGCGGACAAGCTGTACCCGCTCGACATCGACCGCGCCTTCCGCAAGCTCGACACGATCAAGAAGGACATCGTCTTCTACGAGACCGGCGAGCAGCAGCAGCAACTCGTCTCCAGCGGCGAGACCCCGCTGATCCAGGCCTGGAACGGCCGGATCTTCGCGGCGGCCAAGGAGGGCAAGCCGGTCGCCAACGAGTGGAACCAGCACCTGCTGTCCTACGACCAGCTCGTCATCCCCGCCGGATACAAGCGGGCCGACCTCGCCCAGCAGTGGCTGAACTGGTTCCTCAACAACCCCAAGGCGCAGGCGATCTACACCAACCACAGCGCCTACGCCCCCGCCAACGACGCGGCGCTGGACTTCGTGACCCCCGATGTCCGCAAGGAGATCCCCACGAGCCCGGAGAACGCGCCGAAGCGTGCCGCGATCATCGACTACTCCTACTGGGCCGACAACTACGACAAGGTCAGCGAGCGGCTGAACGAGTGGATGGCGCAGTGACCGTCAGGCGCGGGCTCCCACGCCTCGACCGGTGGGGGCTGCTGGTCCTGCCTCTGGCGGGATTCCTGCTCGCCGTGCTCGTGTGGCCGCTCACGGCCGTCCTGCTGCGCAGCTTCACCGACCCGGAGCCCGGCGTGGAGAACTACCTCGCGTTCTTCCACTCCCCGGTCTACCTCGACGTGCTGGTCAACACGTTCGTCACGGCCGGGCTGGTCACGCTCGTCACGCTGCTGCTCGGCTTCCCGTACTCCTACCTGATGACGCTGGCCTCGCCGTTCTGGCGGGGGGCGCTCATGCTGGCGGTGCTGGTGCCGTTCTGGACGAGCCTGCTCGTGCGCACGTTCGCGTGGGTGCTGATCCTGCGCGACACCGGCGTCGTCAACGAGCTGCTCCCCGGCCCGCCGGTGCCGCTGCTGCGGAACCTGCCCGGCGTGCTGATCGGCATGGTCCAGGTCATGCTGCCGTTCGCGGTGCTCCCGATGTACGCGGCGATGCGCGGCATCGACCGCCGCCTGCTGCAGGCGGCCGAGGGGCTCGGCGCCCGCCCGGCGTTCGCGTTCTGGCGGATCTACGCGCCGCTGGCCGTGCCCGGCGTCGCGGCGTCGGCCCTGCTGGTCTTCGTCTCCAGCCTCGGCTTCTACGTGACGCCCGCGCTGCTCGGCGGCCCCAAGAACATAATGATCGGCGAGCTCATCGTGCAGCAGCTCTCCGGCGTGCTGCGGTGGGGCTTCGCCTCCGCGCTCGCGGTCATCCTGCTGGTGGTCACGGGCGGGCTGCTCATGCTTATGTCACGCCTGGTCGATCTCCGGCGGCTGCTGGGAGGCGCCCGATGAGCGGCATGACGAGCAGGCGGCTCGTCCGGGCGTCCCTCGGGGCCCTCGCCGTGCTCACCGGCCTCTACCTCGTGCTGCCGGTCTTCATCGTGATCCCGATGTCGTTCTCCGACAGCGCGTTCCTGGAGTTCCCGCCCAAGGCGTGGTCGTGGCGGTGGTACGAGAACTTCCTGGGAGACGAGACCTGGGTCTCCAGCCTGGTGTCCAGCGTCCAGGTGGGCGTGCTCGTCACCCTGTGCGCCGTCGTCCTCGGCACGGCCGCGGCGCTCGGCATGGTCCGCGGCCGCTACCCACTGAAGGCCCTCGTCTCCGCCCTGGTGATGGCTCCCGTGCTGGTGCCGTACGTCATCATCGGCCTGGCCGTCTACGCCGTCTTCCTGGACCTCGGGCTGACCGAGACGCTGCTCGGCTTCGTGCTGGTGCACACGGCGCTGGCCGTGCCGTACGTCGTGATCACGGTGTCGTCGGCGCTGATGTCCTTCGACCGGCGGCTGGAGAACGCGGCGATGAGCCTCGGCGCCGCGCCGGTCGTCACGTTCGCCCGGGTGACGCTGCCGGTGATCCTGCCGAGCGTGCTGAGCGGCGCGGTGTTCGCGTTCGTCACCTCCTTCGACGAGGTGGTCACGAGCGTCTTCCTGTCCGGGCCCGACTTCACGACCCTGCCCGTCCAGATGTGGTCGGGCGTGCGGGTCCGCATCGACCCGACGGTGGCGGCGGTGTCGAGCATGTTGCTGCTCGTCACGCTGGCCCTGTTCGCCGTGGCCGGGCTGGCCCGCCTGGCCCGCCGCGTGAAAGTCAGCGGCGTCAGAGAACGGAGAAGCAGTTGAGCGACGGCGGATCGGTCGACGTCCGGGGCGTCGTCAAGCGCTACAGGGACACCCTGGCTCTCGACGACGTGACCCTGCACGTGCCGGGCGGCGAGTTCGTCACCCTGCTCGGCGCGAGCGGCTCGGGCAAGTCGACCCTCCTCGGCGTGATCGCCGGGTTCACCGAGCCGACCTCGGGCAGCGTGGCGGTGGACGGCCGGGACATCACCACGGTCCCGCCGTACCGGCGCGGCCTCGGCATGGTGTTCCAGCACTACGCGCTGTTCCCGCACATGACGGTGTGGGACAACGTGGCCTTCCCGCTGCGCCGCAGGCGCGTGCGGGGCGACGAGCTGCGCACCCGCGTCGAGCAGGCGCTCGAGGTCGTCGGGCTCGGGGCGCTGGCCAAGCGGCTCCCGGCGCAGCTGTCCGGAGGGCAGCAGCAGCGGGTCGCGCTGGCCAGGGCCATCGTGTTCCGGCCGCGGGTGCTGCTCATGGACGAGCCGCTGAGCGCGCTGGACAAGCGGCTGCGCGAGCAGTTGCAGTTGGAGATGAAAAGGCTGCACCGGGAGCTCGGCATCACGTTCGTCTTCGTGACGCACGACCAGGAGGAGGCCCTCACCATGTCCGACCGGATCGCGCTGCTGCGAGACGGCCGGATCGTGCAGGCCGGCACCCCCGAGGAGCTGTACGAGCGGCCCTCCAGCCGCTACACCGCCGAGTTCCTCGGCGAGTCCAACCTCTTCCCCGGGCGCGACGCCGGCACCGTCCTGGTCGTACGGCCCGAGCACCTCGGGGTCCTCCCTCAGGGCGAGGGCCTGCCCCAGGACCACGAGGCGTACGACTGCGACGTCCGCGAGGTCGTCTACCTCGGCAGCGGCCTGCGGGTCGAGGTCGAGCTCCGCTCCGGTCAGCGCGTCGTGGCCCGCACGGCGGCGCGCGGGCCGCACGTCCCCAAGCCCGGGGATCCCGCGATCGTGCACTGGCATCCCGAGACGTCGGTCGTGGTGTCCGATGATGAATGAGAAGGAGTACCGCATGCCGCGTCCCGTCCGTGACGGCCTGCACCTCACGTCCGACCAGCTGGACTTCGTCGAGCTGGCCCGCGAGTTCGCGATGCGCGAGATCCGCCCGAGGGCGCGCGACGTCGACGAGGCCGACCACGAGTCGCCCCTCGACCTGTGGGCGAGGGCGGCCAAGATGGGCTTCACCTCGTTCATGCTGCCCTCCGAGTACGGCGGCGGAGGGGTGACCGACCTGGTGACCCAGGCCCTGGTGACCGAGGAGCTGTGCTACGGCGACATCGGCATCGGCAACCTGCTGACCTCGAACGGGTTCTTCGCCGGGCCGGTGGAGGCGCTCGGCACCGAGGAGCAGCGCGGGCGCTGGCTCAGCCCGCTCTGCGGTGAGGAGCCGCCGCTGACGG
Source organism: Planotetraspora sp. GP83 (assembly GCF_041262585.1). Lineage (NCBI taxonomy): Bacteria > Bacillati > Actinomycetota > Actinomycetes > Streptosporangiales > Streptosporangiaceae > Planotetraspora > Planotetraspora sp. GP83. The sequence goes on from NZ_JBGCBZ010000022.1 coordinate 52,989, forward strand.
CGCTCGCGGTGACCGAGCCCGACGTCGGCTCGGACGCCGCCGCCCTGCAGACGCGGGCCGTCCGCGACGGCGACGAGTACGTGCTGAGCGGCACCAAGACGTGGATCTCGAACGCGCCCTACGCCAAGTGGTTCGTGATCTTCGCGACGGTGGACCCGTCGCTGCGCTCGCGCGGTGTCACGGCATTCGTGGTCGCCCGTGACACGCCGGGCCTTTCGGTGGGGCGGCCGATCCCGAAGATGGGCCAGCGGGCCATCGTGAGCGCCGAGGTGGTGCTCGACCAGGTCCGGGTCCCCGCCGAGAACCGGCTGGGCGAGGAGGGGCAGGGCTTCTACGGCATGATGCGGACCTTCGACGCCTCCCGCATCCTGATCGGCGCGGCGGCGACCGGGCTCGCGCGGGCCGCCCTGGACACCTCCCTGGCCTACGCCAAGGAGCGCCGCCAGTTCGGCGTGCCGATCATCGAGCACCAGGCCGTCGCGTTCCGGCTCGCCGAGATGGCCGCCAGGGTGGACGCGTCGCACCTGCTGACCATGCGCGCCGCCGCCCTGCACGACTCGGGCGAGCCCGCCACGGAGGAGGCGGCGATCGCCAAGCTCACGGCCTCCGACAACGCCATGTGGTGCACCTGGGCCGCCGTCCAGACGCACGGCGGCTGGGGCTATTCCCGCGAGTTCCTCGTCGAGAAGTGGATGCGGGACGCCAAGCTCGAGGAGATCGAGGAGGGCACCTCGGACATCCAGCGGCTCATCATCTCCCGCTCGCTGGCCCGGTCGGCATGAGTCTCGGGGTCTTCGCCGACCCGCGGTCGGTCGCGGTGATCGGCGCCTCGGCCGACCCGGCCAAGTGGGGTCACTGGCTGGCCAGGGGAGCGCTCCGCGGGGCGCACCGCCGTACGGTCCACCTGGTGAGCCGGTCGGGCGCGGTCGTGGAGGGCGTCGCGAGCCGGCCCAGCCTGAGCGACCTGCCGGAGACGCCCGAGCTGGCCGTGCTCTGCGTGCCGCCGTCCTCCATCGAGCAGGTCATGGGGGAGGGCCTGGAGCTCGGCGTGCGGGGCTTCCTCGCCATCACCGCCGGGACCGAGGACGCCCGGCTGGCGGCCCGAGTCCAGGCGGCGGGCGCCCGCCTCGTCGGGCCCAACTGCCTCGGCATCTACGACGCCGCGACCGCGCTGGAGCTGGCCTGGGGCAACTTCACCCCCGGCTCGCTCGGCATCGTCTCCCAGTCGGGGCAGCTCGGGCTGGAGCTGGCCGGGCTGGCCGGCGAGGCCGGCATCGGGGTCTCCCGGTTCGTGTCGGTCGGCAACCAGGCCGACGTCTCCGCGGCGGAGATCCTGGCAGACCTGGCGTCCCACGACCTCACCAGGGTCGTGGTCGTCTATCTGGAGAGCTTCGGCGACGGCCGGGCCCTGCTGGGAACGCTCCAGACGCTGCGCGAGCGCGGCAAGCCGGTCGTCGTCCTCACCGTCGGGGCGAGCGAGGCGAGCCGGGCGGCGGCGCGCTCCCACACGGGGGCGCTGACCGCGTCGTCCGACGTGGTGGAGGCCGCCTGCCGGGCCGCCGGGGCGATCCTCGCCGAGACCCCGGCACAGGCGGTGGATCTCGCGCAGATGCTGCTCGACGGCGCCCGTCCTGTCGGCAGGCGGGTCGCGGTCGTGGGGGACAGCGGCGGTCAGGGGGCCCTGGCGGCCGACACGCTGTCCCGGGCGGGGCTGGAGGTTCCGCAGCTGTCGGGCGCCACGGTCGCCGCCCTCGGCCGCACGCTCCCGGAGGGCGCGGGAGCCCGCAACCCCGTCGACCTCGCCGGGGCGGGCGAGCGCGACCTGACCAGCTACGCGACCCTCATCTCCACGCTGCTCGGCAGCGGCGAGGTGGACGCCGTGCTGCTGACCGGCTACTTCGGCTCGTACGGTCAGGACGCCCCCAGCCTGGCCGCCGCCGAGCACCGGGTGATCGGGATGCTCGGCGACGCCGGGCGGGCGGCCGGGCTGCCCGTGGTGGTGCACACCATGGGCCTCGGCAACCCCGCCGTGACGGCACTGCGCGAGCACGGCATGCCGACCTACCACACGATCGACGCGGCCGGCCGGTCGCTCGGCCTCGCCACCGAGCTGGCCCTCCGGACGCCCCGCCCAGTGAGCAGTCCGGCACAGGTCATGGGCACCCCTCCCGAGGGCTATCTCGGGGCGAGGGCGCTCCTCGGCGAGTACGGCGTGGCCTACCCCGCCGCGGTGGCCGTCCGCGACCGCGACGACGTGCTCGCCGCCCCGCTGCGCCCGCCGTATGTGCTCAAGGCCGCCTGGCTGGAGCACAAGACCGAGGCGGCGGGAGTCGTCGTGGGCCTGGCCGGGGCGGCGGAGGCCGCCGACGCGCTCGACGCGATGACCGCCCGGCTGGGAGCCGGGGAGTACGCCCTGGAGGAGATGGACACCCGGCCCCACGTGGCCGAGCTGATCGTGGGCGCCCGGCGGGACCCGTCGTTCGGGCCCCTCGTCATGGTGGGCGCGGGCGGCGTCAACGCCGAGGTCTACCGGGACGTCGCGGTGGAGCTGGCCCCGGTCACGGAGGAGGTGGCGATGGACATGCTCCGGCGGTTGCGTATCCTGCCCCTGCTCACCGGCTGGCGAGGACGCCCGGCGGTGTCACTGGAGGGCGCCGCGGCGGTGGTGGCCGCGGTCTCCCGGCTGGTCGCCGAGCGGCCGGGCATCGAGGAGTGCGAGATCAATCCCTTGCGGGTCGGCCCCGGCGGGGCCCTGGCCGTGGACGCGCTGGTGGTGTCCCGATGAACGCGGTCACGGGGGGAGAGGCCCTCGTCCGGGCGCTGGCGGCGCATGGCGTCGACACGGTCTTCGGCATCCCCGGCACCCACAACCTGCCGATCTACCGGCACCTCCCGGCGTATGGCCTGCGGCACGTCGGCATGCGGCACGAGCAGGGCGCCGGGTACGCCGCCGACGGCTACGCCAGGCTCACGGGGCGCCCGGGCGTCTGCCTGGTCACCTCCGGGCCCGCCACGCTGAACGCGGCCGCGGCGATCGGTCAGGCGTACTCCGACTCGGTGCCGGTCCTGCTCCTCTCGCCCGGGATGCCGCTGCGCAACCCCGGCCGGGGACGCGGCCTGCTGCACGAGACCAAGGACCAGCGGGCCGCGATGGACGCGATCGCCGCCTACAGCCACCGGGTCACCAGCGTGGCCGAGATCCCGGTCGCGGTCGCGCAGGCGTTCGCCGCGATGACCTCGGGACGGCCCCGCCCGGTGCACATCGAGGTCCCGCTGGACGTGCTGGAGGAGCTGGACGCCGCTCCGCCCGTCGGCCCGTTCGGCATCGCCGTACCCGCCCCGAGGGACGCGGACCTGGACGCGGCGGCGCGGCGGCTCGCGGCGGCGCGCCGCCCGGTGATCCTGGCGGGAGGCGGCGCGCGAGGCGCCTCGCGCGAGCTGCGCGCGGTGGCCGAGCGGCTCGGCGCTCCCGTCGTCACGACGGCGAACGGCAAGGGCGTGCTGTGGGACAACCACCCGCTGGCGCTCGGCGCGGGCCTCCACCTGCGCGCCGTCGCCGACCTGGTGGAGCAGGCCGACGCCGTCCTGGTCGTCGGCAGCGAGCTGGCGCCGTCCGACCTGTGGAACGGCCCCCTGCCCCTGGAGGGCCGGCTGCTCCGGATCGACGTGGATCCGGCGCAGATCGTCACGAACGCGGTCCCCGACGTCGCGATCGCCGGGGACGCGGCCCTGGCCCTGCGTGGGCTGTTCGACCGGCTCGGCCCGCGTGACGACGCGCGGGATTGGGGGGAGTGGCGGGAGCGGAAGCGGGCCGAGTCCCGGGCCGAGGGCCGGGACTGGCTGGAGATCGTCGACGCGCTGGCCTCCGCCCTGCCCCGGGACGGCGTCGTGGCGGCCGACAGCGCCATGGTCTGCTACTACGGCGCGCTGGCCAACCTGCCCGCCTACCGCCCCGGCGCGTTCCTCTATCCGACGGGGTACGGCACGCTCGGGTACGGCCTGCCGGCGGCCGTGGGCGCCAAGATCGGCAGTCCGGACACGCCGGTCGTGGCGCTGCTCGGCGACGGCGGCGTGATGTTCACCGTGGCCGAGCTCGCGGCGGCCGCGTCGCTCGGCCTCCCGCTGCCCGTGGTCGTCGTGGACAACGGCGGCTACGGCGAGATCCGCGACGAGATGGCGGGCCGCGGCGATCCCGTCCAGGCGGTCGAGCTGCCGTCGCCCGACTTCGCGGCGCTCGCGGAAGCCCTCGGCTGCAGGGGCGTCCGCGCCTCGGCGGGCAAGCTCGCGGACGCGGTGACGGACGCGTTCGTCGCGGACCGCCCGACCTTGATCCATGTGCAGCTGCTCAACAGGCCCGATGTGGAGGCGAAGTGAACCTGCTGGAGATCACCTGGACCGACCCGGTCACCGAGCGACGGGGCTATGTGGTGATCCACAGCCTGGTCCGCGGCATCGCGAGCGGCGGGCTGCGGCTCCGGGCGGGCTGCACGCTCGACGAGGTCGCCGGGCTGGCCAGGGGCATGGCGCTCAAGGAGGCGCTGGTCTACGACCCGGCCGACCGCTACATCCCGCTCGGCGGCGCCAAGGGCGGAATCGACATCGGCTCCGACGACCCCGAGGCGCCCGCCGTACTTGCCCGGTTCCTCACCGCCGTGCTGCCCGTCCTGCGCGCGCAGTGGAACACGGGCGAGGACTTCGGCCTCAGCCAGGACCTGCTCGACCGGCTCATGGCCGACCTCGGCCTGCCGTCCACGATCGAGCCGGTGTTCGCCCTGCTTGACGACGCCGCCGCCGCGCGGGAACGGCTCCGGGAGGCGTTCGAGGTCGTGGTCGACGGGGTGCCGCTCGCCGACCTGGTGGGCGGCTTCGGAGTGGCCGACGCCTGCGTCGTGACGGCCGAACGGCTCGGCATCGAGGCCAAGGACGCCACCGCCGTGGTGCAGGGGTTCGGCACGATCGGCGGCGCGGCCGCGCGGTACCTCTCGCAGGCGGGCGTGCGGGTCGTCGCCGTGGCCGACCGGCTGGGCCTGGTGACCGATCCCGACGGACTCGACGTCGAGGCCATGCTGGCGGCCCGCGACCGCTCCGGGGTGATCGACCGGTCGAGCCTGCCGTCCGGCGCGCGGACCGGCGGCGACTGGCTTGACGTCCCCGCCGACATCCTCGTGCCGTGCGCCATGTCCTACGTGATCCCCGACGCGGCTCCCGTGCGGGCCCGGGTCGTGGTCGAGGGGGCCAACATGCCGACACTCCCCTCGGCCGAGGCGGATCTGTTCGCCCGTGGCGTCCCGGTCGTGCCGGACTTCCTGGCCAACGTCATGACGAACGCCTGGTGGTGGTGGGTCGTGTTCGGGGACATCGCCCCGACGGCCCCCGAGTCCTTCGCCAAGATCTCCCGGACGATGCGCCGCCTGCTCGGCACGGTCTGGGACGACGCCGCCGGCAAGGGAGTCCCCCTGCGCGCCGCCGCGCTCGACCTCGCCGAGCGGAACGCCTCCGCGATCGCGTCGAGGTACGCGTGAAGGAGGCCCTGGCCGCCGGCATCGACGCCGCCGCGCCCCACGCCGTACGGCTGAGCCGTCTGATTCACGGCCATCCGGAGCTGGGGTTCGAGGAGCACCGGGCGGCGGCGTGGACGGCGGAGCCGCTGGCCGCCGCCGGGTTCGACGTGTCCGTCGGCGCGTTCTCGCTGCCCACCTCGCTCCGCGCGACGTACGGCACGGGCGAGCGGGTGATCACGCTCTGCGCCGAGTACGACGCGCTGCCGGACATCGGGCACGCCTGCGGGCACAACCTGATCGCGGGAGTCGCCGTTGCCGCCGCACTGGCCCTGGCGCCGCTCGCCGACGACCTCGGGATCACGGTGCGGGTCCTCGGCACCCCGGCCGAGGAGACCGGCGGCGGCAAGGTCCTGATGCTGTCGCGCGGGGCGTTCGACGGGAGCGACCTCGTGCTGATGGCGCATCCGGGGCCGTATGACTGCGTGCGGCCGCGGTTCGTCGCCTGCGGCGGGCTGACCGTGCGATATCAGGGCCGGGCGGCGCACGCCGCGCTCAACCCCCACGAGGGGGTGAACGCCGCCGACGCGCTGACCGTGGCCCAGGTGGCCATAGGCCTGCTGCGCCAGCACGTGGGGCCGGGCGAGTTCGTGCACGGCGTGACCACGGCGGCGGGGTCGGCCCCGAACGTGGTCCCCGACCTCGCCTCGGCCGTGTACAACGTCCGCGCCCCCGACCTCGCCCGGCTGTCGGCCCTGACGGACCGGGTGACCGCCTGCTTCGAGGCGGGAGCGCTGGCGACCGGTGCCCAGGTGACCGTCTCGCCCGATCCCGTGGTCTACGCCGAGTTGCGGTCGGACGCGGAGCTGGCCCGGCGGTATGAGGACAACTGGCCGGGGCCGCTGCCGCCACGCGGCGAGGTCTTCGGGTCCACGGACTTCGGCAACGTCTCGCAGGTGCTGCCCGCCCTGCACCCGATCTTCTCGATCGGGCGGGCGGTGGCCAACCACCATCCCGACTTCACCGCGGCGGCCGGCACGCCCGAGGCCGAGCGCGCGATGCTGGCGGCCGCGCGGGCTCTGGCCTGGTCGGTCGCGGACGTGACGTGCGGCTCGTCGTCCCCATTCCGGACGCCAAGTTCCCCAACGAAGGCGGGAAACCGCAGGTAAAGCGCTCCTTGACCAGGCGGATGGCACGCTAGCGTTCCACTGGCCCGCCGCTCACGTACGTCGTGATCGTGAAGCGCGGGTCCGGTCGTGCGCCGGGGTCGCGCGCTGGAGACGGGGGGGTCGGCGTGCGCGTGGTCGTGCGGAACGTCATGGGCGGACAGGCCCTCGCGGTGGCGCCGGTCTTGGCGCTCATGGCGCTGGGCGTGCTCGTGGGGTGCGCTTCCGAGCCGCGGACGTCCCCGGCCGCCATCGTGACACCGCCCCCGCACGCCACGAGGCCGTCGGCGCCTCCGCCGTCGCCCGACCCGCTCCACGTCTACGCGGCCGACAAGCCGGGAATGATCAGCCCGGTGGCCGCGGGCTTCCCCTCGCTCGTCTACGTTCCCAACAGCGAGAGCGACACCGTCGACGTCATCGACCCGAAGACCTACAAGATCATCCGGCACTTCCCGGTCGGCGGCCGCCCGCAGCACGTCGTGCCCTCCTGGGACCTGAAGACGCTGTGGGTCAACAACAACAGGGGCAACTCCCTCACCCCGATCGACCCGCGGACCGGCGAACCCGGCAAGCCCGTGGAGGTTGAGGATCCCTACAACCTGTACTTCACGCCGGACGGCCGCTACGCGCTCGTCATGGCGGAGCGTAACAACGAGCTCGACCTCCGCGACCCGCACACCATGCGCCTGGAGCATTCGCTGCCGCTGCCCTGCCGCGGTGTCAACCACGCCGACTTCACCGCCGACGGCTCCGTCTTCCTCGCCAGCTGCGAGTTCTCCGGCGAGCTCGTCGCCATCGACTGGAAGCGGCCGCGGGTGCGGCACGTGATCGGACTGAGCCACAGAAGCATGCCGCAGGACGTGAAGCTCTCGCCCGACGGCACGGTGTTCTACGTGGCCGACATGAGCCGGGACGGGCTCTGGTTGATCGACGCCGCGACCTTCAAAAAGATCGGCTTCATGAGGACAGGCGCGGGAGCGCACGGCCTGTACGTCAGCCGCGACTCCCGGGATCTCTACGTCTCCAACCGGGGCGCCGGATCGGTCTCCGTCGTCTCGTTCGCGAGACGCGAGGTGGTCGGCACCTGGCACATACCGGGTGGCGGATCTCCCGACATGGGCGGCCTGTCGGCCGACGGCCGGAAGCTCTGGCTGAGCGGCCGCTACGACGGGGTCGTCTATGTGTTCTCCACCGTGACCGGCAAGCTCATCCGCAAGATCCATGTGGGCAGCGGGCCTCACGGACTGTGCGTATACCCGCAGCCCGGTCGCTACTCGCTCGGCCACACCGGAATCTTCCGATGAAGGCGCCGATGAGACGGCGCGGGTTCCTGCTCCTGGCCGGTCTATGGACGGCGGCGTCCGGCTGCTCGGGACAGGCAGTCCCGCCCGGCCCCGCCGCGCGGTCGAAGCCGGCTCCGACCGTGAAGCCGGCGCCCACGCCGCCCGCACCGGCGCCCCGCCGGCTCCCGCCCGAGGTGGCGCACGGGCCGCGGAACCGGCCGCTCGTGGCCTTGACCTTCCACGGCGCGGGACCTCGCCGGCTCGCCGAGCAGGTCCTCGCAGCGATCGAGCGGGCTGGGGGAGCGGCCACGATCCTCGCCGTCGGCACCTGGCTCGACCAGTATCCCGCGATCGCCCGGCGCATCCTCGACGGCGGCCATGACCTCGGCAATCACACCCAGCATCACCTCGACATCTCGGCGATGGACGCGTCCGCCGCCCGCGAGGAGATCGAGGAGTGCGCCGCGCGCCTGCGCGCGCTCACCGGGTCGGCCGGTTCGTGGTTCCGGCCGTCCGCGAGCCGGGTCGCCACGCAGCTCATCCGCCGGCTGTCGGCCGACGCCGGCTACCGCACCTGCCTCTCGTATGACGTCGACTCGCTCGACTACACCGACCCCGGCCCGGCCGCCGTGACGGCCAACGTCCTCAGCGCCGTACGGCCCGGCTCGATTATCAGCCTGCACCTCGGCCATCCGGGTACGGCTGACGCCCTGCCCGCGATGCTGGACGGCCTCAAGCGCAAGGGGCTGCGGCCCGTCACCATGACAGCGCTCCTGGCCCCGTGACCCCGGTTTCGACCTCGGTCGGAGCCTGGTGGCGCTCCCGGCCGGTTGACGGGGCGAGGAGCGCCGATCCGCGGATGACGTGTCGCTAGGGCGTCGGCCTGCGGAAACCGCCGCCGCCCGGCCGGCCGCGCTCGCCCATGCCGAACCGCATGGTGGCCAGGCCCAGGATCAGGATGATCGCGCCCGTGATCACGTTGTTCACGATCGTCCCCGTGGTCGCGTGTCCGCGGATGACCCACGGCGCGACGATGGTCCACACGCCGATGGCGGGCGCGACCCAGGAGATGCCGTAGGTGCGGCCAAACGCCGAGCTGAACCCGAGTGCCAGGAGCGCGACCAGGATGCCCGTGATCAGGTTGTTGACGGTGAACGGGCTCAATCTATGGAACCCGACGATCCAGGGCGAGAGCGCGAGATACGTGCCCGCCAGCAACGTGAGGCCGTCCGTGACTTGCGCCCTCGGATTCGCCGCGGCGGCCTCGTAGCGTGCGCGCATCTGCACGATGTCGGGATGCGTCCCGATGTCTGCGGGGTGCGTCATCTGGCACACCACCCTTCTGAGGCGTGGAAGATTCCCTCTTTCCTACCTTACGCCTGATTCGTCCGTTTAATCCTGATTCGGGACGGCGGTGACGTGCGTCACGTCGGGAAGGGGGCCGTGTTTAGGCCGCTCACCTGGGGAAAGAGGAACCCCACGTCAATCCGTGAGACCCGCGAGGGAGCGAACCCATGGGGACCGAGGACAAGTTCAACAACAAGGCCGAAGAACTCGCCGGCAAGGCGAAGGAGGGCCTCGGCAAGGTGACCGACGACGAGAGTCTCGAGGCCGAGGGCCGGGCCGACCAGAGCGAGAGCCACGTCAAGCAGGCCGGCGAGAAGGTCAAGGACGCCGCCGGCAAGGTCAAGGACGCCTTCAAGGATTGATCAATCGGCTGGCAGGGGGACGAGGGGCGGATGGAGATCCCGGCATCGTCAGGTGCCGCGTCCTCTCGTCCCCAGGGGCCGTGATCCCTGGAGGCCGGGTTCAGGCGGCCTGTGGGAAGGTGACGCGGAATCCGGACGTGGCGAAGGACTGGATCAGGCGCATGAGCAGCGCCTCCAGGAGCATCAGGGCCGCCCTGGTGAGGATGGCGGCGAAGAACTCAGACACTTGATACCTCATAGGGACAAATTTGCGTTCCATGGCATAGTGCCTGACAAACATACCTAAAACGGCATAGTTAAGGTTACCGTTCGGTGAACGATCGGTGGCCGCTAGGCGTACGTCCTCTCGATCGCCCGGCCGAGCAGACCGGCCGCGCCCGCCGCGCCCAGCCCGATGGCCCATCCGAAGGGCCCGACGGGGCGTGACCCGAAGAAGTGGCTGAGGCCGGGCGTCGAGATGATCAGCGCGAGGGCGCCCATCGAGGACACCGCGGCGATGGTGACCGTGCGGTCCCTGCCCCCGGCCGTCAGGGTGCGCAGCAGTTGTGCCGAGACGAGGCCGATCAGCCCGATCGTGTCCGCCCTGCCTCGAGTGCCCGTCATCCGGCCGAGCAGCCACGCGGCGCTCGCCGCGGCGGCCGTCGTCACGGCCCTCACCTTGATGTCCCGGGTCAGGGCCGACCCCAGGGACGCTTCCGGCCCCTCCGTCAGCAGCTCCCCGGCGCTCCCGTCGGCGTTTGCCGCATCCGGCGCCCGTACGGCGACCGCCATGGCGGGCAGCATGTCCGTGAGCAGGTTGACCAGGAGCAACTGCCGGGCGTTGAGCGCGCTCCGCCCGGTCAGCACGCTCGAACCGACGGTGAAGACGATCTCTCCGATGTTGCCGCCGAGCAGAATGCCGAGCGCGTCGCGGACCGAGCCCCACATCGCCCTGCCCTCGGCGATCGCGTCGATGATCGTCTCGATGCGGTCGTCGGTCACCACGATGTCGGCGGCGGCCCGCGCGGCAGGGGTGGCGCGGGATCCGAGGGCCACCCCCACGTCGGCGAGCCGGATCGCGGGCACGTCGTTGGCCCCGTCACCGGTGACCGCCACGACCTTCCCCGACCGGCGCAGCGCGGAGACGATCCGCGCCTTGTGCGCCGGTGTGACGCGTGCGAAGACGGCCACCTCCGGCAGCACCGTCACCAGTTCGTCGTCGCCCATCCCGTCGAGCTCCGGACCGGTCATGACCCGCAACCCGTTGACCGCGTCGATCTCGGCGGCGATCGCCTCCGCGGTGCTCGGATGGTCGCCGGTGAGCATGACGACGCGGACGCCGGCCTTCATCAGGCCCGCGACACTCCGGGCCGCGGTGGGCCGCACGGGGTCGGCGAGGCCGAGGAACCCGAGGAAGCACAGCCGCTCGACCCGCGACTCGTCCAGGTCGGCCCGGCTCGAGGCGGCCCGCTCCGCCACGGCGAGCACCCGGAAGCCCCGCAGCGCGAGCCGTTCGACCTCCGCCTCCAGCATCTGCCTGCCCGCCTCGTCGAGGTCGACCTCCCGCCCGTCGTGGAGCCGGGTCGCGCACCGGGTCAGCACGACCTCCGGGGCGCCCTTGACGCTGAGCACATGGCCGGATTCCGACAGCCCGAGGACGGCGTGGTAGCCCCGGGCCGGCTCGAACGGCATCTCGTCGACCCGCCGCCACTCCGCCAGCCCTTCCTGCGGCGTCACGCCGAGGCCTTCCGCCCCGCCCACCACCGCCCGGTCGGTCGGGTGGGCCAGGGCCCGCCCGCCTCCCGACTTCGGCCCGGCCCGCAGCGCCGCCGCCACCACCCGCCGGAGCCGCGGCGTCATCACCCTGTCGACCGTGCCCTCGGCCTCGCCGTCGGAGACCCGGCGCAGGCTGATGTGACCTTCGGTCAGCGTCCCGGTCTTGTCGAAGCACAGGACGTCGACCCGGCCGAGCGCCTCGATCGTCGAGGGGTTGCGGACCAGCGCCTTCCGCGCGGACAGCCTCTTGGCGGCCGCCAGCTCCGCGAGCGTCGCGACGAACGGCAAACCTTCCGGAACGGCCGCGACCGCGAGGCTGATCGCGGGACCGAGCGCCCGCGACAGCGACGATCCGCGCATCAGCTCGACGGCCATCAAGGCGACCCCGGAGCCGATCGCCGCCGGGAGGATGCGGCGGCTCAGCTCCCGCAGCCGCAGCTCCACGCCGCTCGGAGGAGGACCCCCTCGGCCCAGCCTGGCGGTCCGGCCGGCCTCGGTCTCCTCGCCCGTGGCCACGACCACCGCGAGGCCGTGCCCCGCGGCCACCGAGCTGCCCTCGTACACCATGGAGCTCCGGTCGGCCACCGCGGGCGCGGCGGTGGGGGCCGTGCCCTTGCCGACGAGCTGCGACTCCCCGGTCAGCGTGGACTCGTCGATCTCCAGGCCGACCGCCTTGAGCAGCCTGCCGTCCGCCGGCACGGCGTCGCCCGCGCGCAGCTCGATCACGTCGCCCGCGACCAGGTCCCCGGCGGTGGCCGCGCAGCCGCCGTCCCCGCCCTTGCCGCCGTCGTCCCAGTCCGGGCGGCGCAGCCGTACCCGCACGGCGGTGGCCTCGGAAAGCGTCCGCAGCACCCGTCCCGCGTCGCGCCGCTGCGCCCCCCCGACCACGGCGTTGACCACCATCACCCCGGCGATCAGCACGGCGTCCAGGACCGAGCCGACCACCGCCGACACTCCCGCGCCCGCCGCGAGCACCGGGGTCAGCGGGTTGGCGAGCTCCTCCACCGAGGCCCGCGCCAGGGACTGCGGCCCCGCGTCGCCGGGCCGCGCGGACAGGGTCCTGCGCTGTACGGCCTCCGCCTCGCTCAACCCGTTGGCGGAGGAGTTCAGCCGGGTCAGGACGTCTCTCGTCGTCATCGCATGCCAGGGCGTGCCGTCGGCCGTGATCGGCGCCTCGCCGTTCCCGGCCCTCCGCCCCGACCACGCCCCCATCGCCAGGGAGATGAGCGAGGTGCCGTCGGCCACGAGATGCGCCCGCCGTACGGCGGTGCGCCCGGGGCCCAGCACCGCGAGGCCGCCCCCGATGACCGCGGCCGCCGCGGCGAGCCGCACGCTCAGCTCGCTCACCGCCCGCGCCGAGGGCAGACAGCGGAGCAGCAGGTGCGCCGCGTCGAGATCGGCCAGGACATCCGCGTCCCACGGCACGCGATCCCTGACCAGAGGGCTTCCGGGGATGGGGCTTGCGAGCAGGCCGACGCCGAGGTCGGCCTGGCGGAGCGCGTTCCGCGACCGCTTCGCCACCAGGGCCACACCGTGCCCTTCCGCCTGCAGGGTCCGGATGGTCTCCGCGAGCCGCCGGCCGCCCGCGACCTGGTCCGCGCCCAGCCTCCGGCCGAGCCAGGGCTCCCCACCGGCGATCAGCACCTGGCACGTGCTCCTCGGCGCGTCCACGAGGCTCTCGGCCAGTGGGTGGAGCTCGGGAGCCAGACCCACCAGGGCCAGCACGGAACCGTCCCGCCCCACCGCGACCGGCCGGATGCCGAGCTCACGCCAGTGCGCCAACTGCGCCGGCCGGTCGTTCCCGGCGTACGGCTCGGCCTCCCAGCCGTCGTACCCCCGCCGGGCCGTGGGGTCGGTCAGATCGAGCAGCGTGTAGAGCCTGGCATGGAGCTCCTCGAGGTCGAGCTCGTGGACGAGGGGGACCACCGCGTCGATCGTCCACGCTCCGGTGGTCAGTGCCGCCGCGTCCAGCACGACCGTGTCCACGCGGTCCATGCGGCGCAGGGCGTGCCGGCTGAGGACGAGGCCGCCGCGCCGTGCCAGCGCCCGGCCCACGGCGCTCGTGAAGGCGTCGCGACCGGCGCGCGCCGACTTCGGAGTCCCTGTGATCAGCACGGACAGCGCCCGCGAATGGCTCCGGCTCGCGACGAGCGTCAGGCCGTGGGCCGCCAGCGAGACCGGGCTCGCCACGTCGCAGTACCGCTCGATCGGTCCGCGTGGCAGAGGCGCGGGCCGGGGGGCCTTCGCCGGCCGGACATGGTGGTAGCCGCCCTCACGACCGGCGAACTCCGCCTCCCGCCGCGCCCAGGCGTCGAGCCCCGCACGGGCCTCGGCGTACCGTCCGGCCGCCGCCAGAGAGTCCACCAGCAACCCCGCCGGCCGCTGGCCCAGCGTCTGGGTGACGAGCCGCGTGGTGGCGAACAGCAGGTCGGTGGCGTGCACGCCCATGCGGCGCTCCAGTCCCCGGCGCACCCTCGGGGTGTGCTCCGCGAGCTGGACGAGCGTGGGAAGGGTGGGGGGCAGCCGCCAGATGTGCGTGACGCGGCCCGCGAGGGCCAGGCCGGTCCCGGCCAGGCTGCCGGCGAGGCTCAGCGCCGCGCGCGCGTGGTGTTCGCGAGCGTCCCGCGCCCACGCCCCCTCGTCGGTTGGCTCATCGTCGCCTGTGCCGGAGGAGCCGTCCGCGTCAAGCGAACCGCCGGCCCGATCCTCGGCGTCCTCGGCGTCCTCGCCACCCTCAGTGTCCTCGCTGTCGAGTTCCTCCACGATGGCCAGCAGCTTGGCCATGTCCACTGTGGCCGCCTCGCAGGCGACGAAGACGCAACCGAGCGCGCCGTTGACCTCCGCCCGCGCCATCCCCGCCGCCAGGAGCCGGTCTTCGAGACGGCGGGCGGCCCGTTCGGTGCCCGGGCCGCCGATCGCGTGCAGGGCGATGCGCACTCCGCCCGCGCACGCCCGCGTACGGCGAGCCAGTGGGATCAGGCTCAGAACGGGGTCGGGCATCAGACTGAGCACCTGGCCGCACACCAGTGCCGGCAGCGATACAGCGGAAAGCGAGCCGAGCGGCCACATGTCGTCTCCGGTGGTCAAAGCTTGGAAGGGCGCGAGAAATCCACGGGCCGACCAAGGGTGATCGGTCCGGCCTACACGAATGCCCGATCAGGGGCGCGGGACGATGACCGCCGGGCCGCCTCGGCTCGGCGGCGCGAGCCGGCGAGCACGTCCCTCACGCGGGCCTGGCCCGCGTGCTGTTACCTGGTGGACGTGCCCGAGCGTGCGGTCGCGGTGCTTCTCGGCTGCCTCCTGGTCTCTGTCCTGGTCCCTGTCCTGGTCTCGGTCCTCGGCTCTGTCCCTGACGCCGTCTCGGTCCGTGACGTCCTCGCTCTCGACGTCGTCCCCGCTCCCGACGTCGTCCCCGCTCCCGACGTCGTGCCGGCTTTCGGCGTCGCCCGGGTTCTGGGCGTCGCGGTTCTCGAGGCCGCGCCCGCTCTCGTAGCCCTCGGCCGCGCCTTCTCGCCGGCGCCCTCGGCCGCTTGTTCGGACGGGCGCTCGGCGGTCCGCGTGGTCCGCGGAGGCGTGGTGTCCCGCCCTCGAAGCGGGGACCAGCGCTGCTCGCGGGTGCGCTGCGCGATCATCGTCCCCGCGCCGATCGCGGCCGCCACCGGCCAGTCGATCAAGCCGAGGACCGCGAGCGCGCCGAGCCCGCCGTAGTAGACCATCCGCTCAGGCGGCGGCAGGAACGTCCGCGCGATGTCCATCGCCTGCCCCATCTCCCGCCGGCTGACATGCGGCACCTCCACGTGCGGCATGTGCAGCTCCGGCGGCCTGACCTGGATGCGCAGGAAGGGCAGGTTCAGGTTGAACTGGTGACTCGTGTCCTCCGCCTTCGCGGGACGGGCCGGTTCGGGCGCCGTGCGCGTGCGGGACGGACGTGTCGTCTGGGTCACTGTCATGGTTCCTCCCCCGAGGGACTCCCCGATGTGACGGCGGGGTTTGGTCTAGCCACCCGTGAGGTCCACGAGTGCAGAACGACCTGTCCATCCTCCGTCGTGCCATCAGGGGTTTCTGCTGCTTACAGGTGTTATTTGCCCACTTTTGCAGGATCCATCGTGGTCGGGGGGAGGCGCCTCAGCGATCCATGACATGAAGGGACGGCGAGCTCAGACTCAGGGGTTCCGGCCCATGAGAGCCGCACACCACGACGTCCGCCACCCTGGCGCCGAAAAGCTCGGGAAGGAAGATGGCCGGCTCCAGGCACACCGTCATGCCGGGCGAGAAGACCTCGTCCGGCACGGGCCTCGGCCCCTCGTCGGGGCTGAGCCCGATGCCGCGCGCCTGCCGTCCGGCGGCGTAGTGCCCGTAACCGCTGCCGTCGATCACCTCCCCGGCGATCCTGGCGGGCTCCGAGGCCGGGACGCCCGGCCGTACGGCCTCCAGGGCGGCGTGCTGCGCGGAGAGGACCACGGAGTACATCGCCTCGAAGTCGTCGGGCGGCTCGGCCACCGCGAAGACCCGCGCGACCTCTGTGCAGTAGCCGTCCCACCGTCCGCAGACCGAGACGAGCAGCGCGTCCCCGGGGTTGATCACCCGCTCGCAGGGCGTGTGCGCGGCGACGGCCGTGTGCTCGCCCGCCGCGACGACAAGGGAGATCACGTCCTCACAGCCGGTCTCCGCGAGCATGGCCCGGAGCCGGAAGGCCATCGCCCGCTCGGTCGCGCCGAACCACGTCAGTTGACGGGCCGACAGCAGCACCGCGTCCGCCGCCGAGGTCGCGCGCCGCATCGCGGCCACCTCCTCCGGCCGCTTCCGGAGCCGGAGCGGGGCCAGCACGGCCGACGCCAGCATGAGCTCGGTGTCGAGCCGCAGCGCGAACAGCTCCGACGCCCGCATCTCGGGATCGACGGCGACGCGGCGGGCCGAGGAGGGGATGAGCGCCGCCGCCTCGGCGGGAGCGTCCACCGTGCTGAGCGGCCCGTCGGGGGTGAGGACCAGGTAGCCGCCGCCACGGCCGCCCAGATAGCGAAAATCGGGGGAGGGGCGCAGCACCAGGGCGTCGGCCCCCGCCTCGGCCATTCCCGCCCGGACATCCTCGATCATGCCGTTCAGGCCGGTCCGGTCGTCGCCGGCCCGGCTGTCGACCTCATGGTGGGTTCGTGCAGCCAGCACGCGACCGGGCCGAACTCGGGCTCCCGATCCCGGCAGATGTCCATCACCAGCGGGCAGCGCGGGTGGAACCGGCAGCCCGAGGGCGGGTCGGCCGGGTCCGGAACGTCCCCCGGCAGCTCGGCCGGGAGCACGCCCGCGCCGTCGGGGGCGGGGATCGCGCCGAGCAGGGCCCGGGTGTACGGATGTCTCGGATCGGCCCAGACCTCGGCGGTCGGCCCGGTCTCCACGATCTTCCCGAGATACATCACCGCGATCCGGTCCGCGATGAGCCGCACCACGGACAGGTCGTGGCTGATGAACAGCAGGCCCGCGCCGGACTCCACGGCCAGGTCGCGCATGAGTCTCGCCACCTGCGACTGGGCCGAGGCGTCGAGCGCGGAGATCGGCTCGTCCCCGATCAGCAGGGACGGCCCGGCCGCCAGAGCTCTGGCGATCGCGATCCGCTGCCGCTGGCCGCCGGAGAACTCGTGCGGGAACCGCCCGGCGAACTCGCGCGGCAGCCCGACCCGTTCCAGCAGGTCAGCCGGGGTGGTGGCCGTGTCGCCCGCCGTACGGAGCCCGTCGGCGATCTGGGCTCCCACCCGGCGGCGCGGGTTGAGCGAGGCGTAGGGGTCCTGGAACACCATCTGGACCCCGGTCAGCGCCCGGTCCCGGCGGCGCAGGCCGAGCGGGGTGACCGGGTGGCCGCCGACCTCGATCTTTCCGGAGGCGGCCGGGTGGAGGCCGCAGACCGCGCGGGCCAGGGTCGACTTGCCGCATCCGGACTCGCCGACGAGGCCGACCACCTCCCCCGCCTCGACGGTCAGGCTGGCCCCCGCGACGGCGCGCACGTGGGGACGGCCGGGCGCGCGGTGCTCGACGACCAGGTCGTCCACTGTCAGCAGCGTCATCGCGGCTCCTCCGTTTGGGTCTCCCGGGGGAGGGCGTCCAGCAGGGCGCGGGTGTAGGGGTGGCGCGGCTCGCGGAGCACCTGCCCGCGTGGCCCCGTCTCCACGACCAGGCCGTCCTTCATCACGCTCACCTCGTCCGCGACCGCCGACATCACGCCCAGGTCATGCGTGACGAGCAGTACGGCCAGGCCGAGGTCGTCGCAGAGACCGCGGAGCAGCCGGAGGATGCCCGCCTGCACGGTCACGTCGAGCGCGGTCGTGGGCTCGTCGGCGATGAGCACCTTCGGCTCGCAGGCCAGCGCGATCGCGATCGCGATCCGCTGCCGCATGCCGCCGGAGAACTGGTGCGGGTAGCGGTCGATCGCCGTCTCCGGGCCCGGGATCCGCACTTTGGCGAGCAGCCCGACGGCCCTGGCCCGCGCCTCCTTGGCCCCGAGGCCGAGGTGGTGGCGCATGTGCTCGGTGAGCTGGCGGCCGACGGTCAGCATGGGATGCAGGCTGGTCGCCGGGTCCTGGAACACCATGGCGATCTCCGCGCCCCGCACGGCGTTGAGCTCCTTGGCGGACAGGCCCAGCAGGTCGCGGCCCGCCAGCTCGATCCGGCCGGCCGTACGGGATCCGTGGGGGAGCAGGCCCAGCACGGCGAGGCCGGTCATGGTCTTGCCAGAGCCGCTCTCGCCGGCCAGGCCGTGCACCCGGCCGGCCTGGACTTCCAGATCGACGCCGTGCAGGATCTCGGCGTCGCCGATGGAGACCGTCAGGCCGGAGATCGTCAGGCCGGAGATGGGTAGCGTCACAGCGCACGCTCCTTGATGGCGCGGGCGGTCCGGGGGTCGAGCGCGTCCCGCAGCGTGTCGCCGAGGAAGTTGAACGCCAGGACCACGGTCAGGATGGCCAGGCCGGGGAACGTCGCGACCCACCAGCTGTCGAACACCTCCACACCAGAGGCGACCATCGCGCCCCATTCCGGGGACGGAGGCTTCGCGCCGAGGCCGAGGAACGACAGGCCGGACAGCAGCAGCAGCGCGGTGCCGATGTCGAGCGTCGCCAGCACCAGGACGGGGCCCGTGACGTTGGGCAGGACGTCGACCCGCAGGGACCGCCACGCGGAGAACCCGAGGAGCCGCCCGCTCAGCACGAACTCCCGCCCCCGCACGCCCAGCACGAGCCCGCGGGTCACGCGGGCGTAGGCCGGCCAGGCCACGACCAGCACGGCGAGCACGGCGTTGGTCAGGCTGGCCCCCAGGGCGGCCGCCACGACCATGGCGAGGATCACGGTGGGGAAGGCGAACACGAGGTCGGCCAGCCGCATGATCGTCTCATCCGCCCACTTGCCGACATATCCGGCGACGGCTCCCAGCAGACCGCCGATCAGCACCGACAGCGCCACGAGGAGCAGCGTGAGCGGGATCGAGACCCGCGCGCCGTACATCACCCTGCTGAGGACGTCCCGGCCGAGCTGGTCGGTGCCGAACCAGTGCCCGGAGCCCGGCGGCGCGAGCCGCGGCAGGTCCTGGGCGAGCGGATCGTGCGGCGCCAGCAGGGGAGCGGCGAGCGCGATCACGACCCAGGCGACCGCGACGACGCCCCCGGCGACCGCGAGGGGCTGCCGCCACGCCTCCGGCAACCGCGCGGTCAGACTCCCGCGGAGACCCGCACGTCGTTTCACGAGACCCTCACTCTCGGGTCGATGACGCCGTACAGGACGTCGACGACGAGGTTGATGATCAGGTAGACCACGCCCACCACCAGGCCGACGCCCATGACGGCGGGCAGGTCGAGGGTCGTGGCGCTCTTGTAGGCGTACTGGCCGACGCCGGGCCACGCGAAGACCGCCTCGACGAGGACCGTGCCGGACAGCAGGCTGCCGAACGCGAGACCGGCCACCGTGATGATCGGCACGAGCGCCGGGCGCACGACGTACCGGAACAGGATCACCCGTCCCGGCAGGCCCTTCGCGCGGGCCGCGCGCACGTAGTCCTGCCCGAGCACCTCCAGTACCGCCGAGCGGGTGAAGCGGGTCAGCAGGCCGATCGTGTAGAGGGCCAGCACGAGCGCCGGGGCGATCAGGTGCCCGATTGCGGACGACAACACGTCCCACTGGCCCGCGAGCGCGGAGTCGATCGTGTACAGGCCCGTGACGTGCGGCGGAGCGGTCATGCCCGGGTCGATCCGGCCGCTGCCCGGCGTGATCTGCAGCCGGTAGAAGAAGATGTAGAACGCCACCAGCGCCAGCCAGAACGTCGGCACCGAGATGCCCACCAGGCTGAGGACGCGCAGCACGTGGTCGGGCAGCCGGTCCCGGCGCAGCGCCGCGAACACGCCGAACGCCACGCCCAGCACGAGGGAGACCAGGATCGCGGCTCCCGCCAGCTCCAGCGTGGCCGGCACGAACTCGGCCAGGTCCTCGCTGACCGGGCGGTGGCTCTGCTGGCTCTCCCCGAGGTCGCCGTGGACCAGGCCGCCGAGATACAGCAGGTACTGCTGCGGGAGCGGCTTGTCGAGGCCGTGGTCCGCCCGCCACTGGGCCACGATCGCCGGGTCGCCGAGCGCCCGCTGGCCGAGGTTGGCCGACACCGGGTCGCCCGGGACCAGGTTGGTCAGGACGAACGTGACCAGCGTGATCCCGAGCGCAAGCAGCAGCGCGGTGACGGCCCTGCGGACCAGGAACCGGGCCAGCGGGCTCCTCTTGGTTCGCGCCTTACTCGGTGGCTTACTCGGTGGCTTACTTGGTGCCGAGGTCGGCGACATCGATGGTCCACACCGGGTTGTACGTGAGACCCGTGACGGAGGCGGCCGTCACGATGTTCTGGCTCGGCTGGATGAGCGGGATGAACGGGCCGGACGCGTTGAGCTTCGTCTGGATGTCCACGTAGGCCTGCTTCCGCGCGTCGTCGCCCACCGTGGTGGCCGCCTTCGCACCGGCCGCCTCCAGCTCCTTGTCCGCCCCGGCCTTCCACCCGGCCCGCAGGCCGACCAGCTTGCCGGGCAGGAACGCCAGGTAGTCGCTCGGGTCCGGGTAGTCCGGACCCCAGTACCACAGGCCGAGCTGCTCCTTGCCGTTGCGGTAGTTGTCCAGGGCCGTCGTGACCGGAGAGGGAGCCAGCTCCACGGTGATGCCGACCTCCTTGAGGTTGGCCTGGATCCGCTCGGCGACGGGCTGCAGGGACAGCCCGTTCACGGTCAGCTCGCTCGGGTACTCCAGCTTGACCGTCGGGTTCGACACGCCGCTCTCCTTGAGCGCGGCCTTGGCGCCCTCGACGTCGCGCTGGACGACCTGGTCCGCCGGCAGCGCGCCGAGCAGCATCGACGGGATCACGCCGGGGGCCTGCACCGAGCCCTCGCCCGCGAGCTCCAGCAGGCCCGGGTAGTCGAGGCCCTTGCGGACCGCCTCGGCGAACTTGGGGCTGGAGGTGACCTTGCTGACCGACGGGTCCTGGTTGGCCAGCAGGAACACCACGTTGGCCGAGGCCGTCTTGGTGACCTGGAGGCCGCCCGAGATGCCGGCGAGCTGGTCGCCCGACAGGTCGAGCGCGACCTGGCTGTCCCCGCGCTGGACGTTGAGCTTCTGCGTCGCCGCCTGAACGTTGCGGATGACGACCTTGTCGTAGACCGGCTTGCGGGCGCCCCAGTACTTCGCGTTCCGCTTCAGCACGACCTCGCTGCTCACGTTGAGCGACTCGATCGTGTACGGCCCCGAGCCCGCGGACGCGGAGTTCAGGTACTGCTCGGCCTTGTCGGCCGCGTCCGTGGTGGCCCCGTGCTCCTTGGCGACCTTGGAGTTGAGGATGCCGAGCGCGGGGTTCGGCAGGATGAACGGCAGCGCGGGGTTGGGAGCCTTCGACGTGAGCGTGATCGTCGTCTCGTCCGTCTTGGCGATCTCCACCCCGTCGAGCAGGAACGACGGCGTGCCCTTCATGTCGCGCACGCGGGTCAGCGAGAACACCACGTCGTCGGCGGTGACGGGGGAGCCGTCGGCGAAGGTGGCGCCCTGCCGGAGCTTGAGCGTTAGCTTGGTGCCGTCGGCCGACACGTCGTAGGACTCGGCGAGGTCCGGCACCGGCTTGGTCAGGTCGCCGCCGTTGAAGGTCAGCAGCGTGTCATAGGCCGCCTTGCCGACGATCAGGCCGGTCGGCTCGTAGGTCCGCCCCGGGTCCGCGGTCTTGAGGTTGAAAGAGGTGTCGATCACGAGCGTCTTGCCCGCGCCGCCGCCCTGGGAGCTCTGGCTGCTGGACGAGCCGCCACCGGAGCAGGCGGCAAGAGCGAGGAAGCCGGTGAGCAGCACCGGCAGCAGGGCTGCCTGCGCCTGCCGCGAACGGGTCGCCATTCTGTGTCCTCCGAAAATGGGCCATGTAGACGTTTGGTCGCCGATCGTCCAGGATTGTCCGGCAGAAAGTCCAGCTCATAAGGCCAAGCCGAGACGAAAGTCACACGGAGGATTAGACGATGACCGAAATGTCAAGGAACTCGGGCCAGGAGGGCGGCAGGCCTGGACGGATCGGCATCGGTCTCGAGCTCGACGACACCCACCTGAAGATCCTCGAAGTGCTCCGGGAGAACGGGCGGATCTCGGTGGCGGCGCTCGCCGAGCGGGTCGGCATCTCCCGGGCCAACGCCTACACGCGCTTCGAGGCGCTCCGCGCCGACGGCGCGATCAGGCGGTTCACCGCCGAGATCGACCACGCCCGCGTCGGGCTCGGCATCACCGCGCTGATCTTCGTGACCGTACGGCAGCAGATGTGGCGGCAGTTCCGCGCCCAGCTCGCCCAGATGCCCGAGGTGGAGTACTGCGCGATCACCACCGGCCAGCACGACGCCATGATCCAGGTCAGGGTGGCGGACGTGTCCGCCGTCCACACCATGGTCACCGAGAGGCTGGCCGGCATCCCGGCGGTCAAGGCCACCGAGACCGTCTTCATCCTCGACGAGGTGCTCAGGCGGCCCTACGTCCTGCCCAGCGACCTGCCCAAGGACCGGGGCGCCGGCCAGCCGCCGCGCCGGCTCGCCCCCGAGCCCGCGCAGGACCCGGTGCCGCTCGGCATGACCCGCTTCGTCGGCGCCGCCGAGGGCCGGGCCTCCCTGCGGAAGGAGCCCTGAGCCGGTGGTCAGGGGATCTCGGCGGGTCAGGGGATCTCGGCGCACACGCTGACGTGCGTCGCGTCGTCGCCGGCGAACTGGAACTCCTCGACCAGCCGCAGACCGCCGCCGGGCATGGTCTCGATGCGGCTGCTGCTCTGCCCGCCGGCGCGCTCGCCGTTCTTGAGCAGGTGGACGTAGGAAAGCTCGATCCGGTCGGCGTCGCGGGTGCCGACGAAGTGGCCGTGCACCACGGTGTCGCCGGCGTAGCTTCCCCAGATGACCCCACCGGACTCCTCGTATTCGAACCGGGTGGGATCGGCCGGGTCGACGGAGCTCGCCGTCGAGCTGACCATGACGAATCTGCGGCCGTTGAGGAGGTCCTTGTCATTTGCGACGTCGTTCACGACACCGCATCGTGCCGGTCTTCCGCGAGAGTGCGACCCGGGCTGGACGTTTCTCTCACAATCGCTGTCGGGCGTAGTGATACGTCCAGGAAAGCTCAGCCGTACGAGGGGGGAAGGAGCAGGCCCGCCAGGCAGGCGCCGCGCCCGCATGGTGGCTCGGCGTGGCTCGGGCGTACTCGAAGACCTTGTCCACCCGGTCGTGCTGCTCGCTGCCGCTCCGGGGCGACACGATCTCGACCACCAGGAGCACGTCCGGAGCGTCGTAGGCTCGGGCCTTCCTCGCCCGCGCCGCCCGCGCCGCCTCGCCCTCGACGACCACGAGGTCGGGAACGCGCAGCGAGGGGCCGGTGTCGACGTCGACCGGGCCCCGGATGTAGACATCGGCGTCAACGGCCGTGGCCGCGTCCTCCAGGGCCCGCTCGAGGACTTTGCCCGCGTGGTCATGCCGCGTGCTCGGCCAGGGAGACACGACGATCCATCCATTCACCAGCTCGCGACGCATTCCGTCATCGGGAAGCGCGTCCAGGTCGTCAACGGTGTAGGGACCGTACGGCCAGTCGGGTGCGGCGGTCATCGTCGTCCTCGGCACGGAGATCGTGGTAACGGCACGCATGCTCATCACCTTCCTTCCCAGTGTCGCAGGTCGTCGCGACGCCTCCCAGAGGCCGCACTGACCGCGTTTCGTGACATCTCGGTAGCCCTCTGTGTAGGAGGGTAATGGCCGGACGGTCTGAGGGTGGGGAGAACGGGGAGGTCAGCGGCCGACGATTCGGGAAAGGGCGGCGAGGGCGGCGCCTCGTGCTCCGGCCATGTCGAGGTCCCGCACGAGTGCCACGGTGGCCACGCGCCGCTGCTCCTCCCGGAGCAGCGTGTGCTCGCGGACCGTCTCCAGGAACCACTCGCGGAAGTGCGGCGCCGCCTCGACCACGCCGCCGCCCAGGAAGTACGCGCTGGGGTCGGTGAAGTTGGCCGCGATCGTGAAGAGCCGGCCGATCGCCATCGCCTGCTGCTCGAAGACCTTGAGCGCGAGGGGGTCGCCGTTCTCGCCGTAGCCGCGCAGCAGCTTCGCTGCCTTCCCGATGGTCTCGACCCGGGCCAGCTCGTGATCGGGGAAGCGGGTCAGCCAGTAGGGCAGCAGGTTCTTCTCGATGCCCGTCAAGGAGGCGACGCTCTCGGCGTCGCCGATGAAGCCGCAGTTGCACTCGGGCAGCGGCTGCCCGTCCTCCAGCAGGCCGTGCAGCGGGATGTGGACGTGGCCGAGCTCGCCCGCCATCCCGGCCGCGCCCTTGACCACCTGCCCGGCCTCGATCACGCCGCCGCCGAGCCCGGTGCCGACGATCGCGGACACGGAGGAGTGCTCCCAGGCGTCCGCGCCGAAGTGCACGTGGTGGGCGTAGAGCGCGGCGGCGTTGCCGTCGTTGTTGTAGATCACCGGCACTTCCAGCCGGGCCTCCAGAGCGGCCCGGAAATCGAAGCCGTACCAGCCGGGATCGACGAAGTTGGTGGCGCCCTTCGAGGAGATCACGCCGTCCGCGCTCGCGGGCCCGGGGGTGTCCAGGCCCACGGCGCGCACCTGGGACAGCGACGTGCCGGTCACCTCCAGAATGTTGTCGAGCGCGTGGACGAGGCGCTCGACGGCCACCCCGGGGCCCTCCTTCACCAGGCTGGGGGTCTCGACCAGCCGGTCCACCAGGAACCGCCCCGACGCGTCGAGAACGGTCGCGTTGTTGCTGGTGCCGCCGTTGTCCAGGCCGACGACGACCCAGGACCCTGCATGTGCCATGGGAGTTCCTTATGTCCGCGCGTGTCAGAGCGAAGACTACGAGACGACGGCTCCCAAGGCACAGGCGGGCGATCCCGGTCAGCGCTCCCCATTCTTTACTCGCCGTCTGGGCCTTGTGGGCGATTTGCCTTGTTTGGGCGGGTATGGACCTGCGAACCGGTGCAGCTACCCGATCTTCGAAGGGAGAGCCCCATGGCCCATGTCCGCCAGGTTCCGGAGGTGATGCGGGAGGGCGACGTCATCGACCTCCTCCTGCACCAGCACGCCATGATCAGGGACCTGTTCGACGAGGTGGAGCGCGCGGCCCCGGAGCGGCGGCGTGAACCGTTCCGGCGGCTGGTTCGCCTGCTGGCCGTCCACGAGACGGCCGAGGAGGAGTTCGTCCACCCGTACGCCCGCCGCAAGTTCGAAGGCGGCGGCGCGGTGGTCGCCGACCGGCTGAAGGAGGAGAACGAGGCCAAGCGGCTGCTCTCCTGGCTGGAGCGGAAGGGCCCCATGGATCCGGAGTTCGCGGGCATCCTCGACCTGCTCCGCGTGGCGGTGCTCACGCACGCCCGTGCCGAGGAGCGTTACGAATTCACCCAGCTACGGGCGCACACCACCTCTGCGGAGCGCAGGGCGATGGCCGTGGCCGTGCGGGCGGCTCAGGCGCTCGGGCCGACCCACCCTCATCCCGGCGTGGAGTCGGCGACCAGGAACCTGCTGCTCGGGCCGCCGGTCGCCGTCCTGGACCGCGCCCGCGACATCATCCGCAACGCCATAGGCGTCATAGGCAGGGGCGGCGGCTGACAGGACATCCATCCAGACGTCCATGTCGTACGGCTCGCGCCTCCCGCCCGGATGGGGGACGCGAGCCGTACGAGCTGTGGAAGCCGCCGGAGGCTCGGGGTCAGTGCCGCCGGAGGCTCGGGAGGGGATGCACGCCCTCCGTCTCCAGCCGGTACTCCTCGCCGGCCTTGGCCCGGTTCTCGTCGATGACGCGCTCGCTGGGCGCCCGCTCGTCGTCGTGGATCTGCTCCTGCCAGCGCTGGAACCGCTCGTGCGCCTCCTGCACGTACCCCGTCCCGAGGGTCGTGTAGTCGATCTGCGTGGCGATCAGCTCCCGCAGATACTCCTTGTTGGGCTCGAACCTCACCGGGGCCGGGAACCGCGGCGCGAGAACCTCCTTCGGGTCTCGGCCGTCGTGGCGCCGCATGAGCTCGGTGGCGATGCGCAGGTGCTCCAGCTCCATGTTGAGGTGCAGCTCCCAGATCGACCTCACCCTCCGGTCCGACTCGGTCTCGAGGAACGAGTAGTACATGTAGCACTCGTTGTACTCGTGGTTCACGAGCTGCTCCCACCACGTCTCGCCCGGATCCACCAGCGACTCGTAGTGCGTGACGTGCTCCTCCTCGATGAGGCCGATCTCCTGGTAGAGCTGACGGGCGATCGGCTCCATGTACTCGGGGCCGACGTTCATGTAGAAGTTCATGGTCTGCTGCTCAGCCGACATGATCGTCAGCGCGTGCAGCTTCGACAGCGGCGCGGTCGTGTTCTTGTCGTACGGCTCGCGCAGGTTGTCGATCGGATGCCGGTGGTGCAGCATCGTCGGCCGTCCCGGCATCACCTCGGTGAGCTGGTCGACGACCCTCTCGGCGCGGCGGTGCTCGATCAGCTCGAACAGGTTGGCGTACCGGTAGAGGTGGTCGAAGTCCTCCAGCACGCCGAACTCGTAGGCCTGCTTCAAATACGGATCGGGCTCCATCCGGGCCACCCAGGCGGTGAGGTCCACGGCCACCTGCTCGTAGGCGATCGTGGTCTCCAGGACCGACGCGAGCCCCGGCAGCAGCCAGTTGACCACCTTCTGCTGCTGGGCCTCAATGTAACGCGTCTCGGCGAGCTGCCGCCTGACCTCAGGGATCGTGCAGTGCCGTGCGAACTGGTGATTGAACAGGATCGCCTCGACCTCGATGCCGTTCATCGCGATGATCCGGCACCTCGTGTACGGATCGGCATGGTCGGGATCGATCGGCATCACGTCGAGTTCGCGCCAGTTGCGCACCTGCCGGTCCAGTGGGATCCCGCGTTCCTCCAATGGGTTGAAGGTCATCGTGCGGCTCCTTCCCGCGGTTGGGCTGGAACCGTCCACGTACCCCGACGCCGGGGGAGGCAACCTCCGTCCCTGGTCAACCGGTCAGGGGCACGTGACGCAGGTCCACTCCACCCGGGCCTCCGCGGCGTTGCCGCCCGGCGTCCCGGTCGCCCAGTGCGTCACCTGCGGGCTCTCCCTGCTGTCCTGCGTCACCCAGGTGGCCCCCGTGCCGGCGCCGTCGCGGTAGAGCCGGGCCACCCCGGCGCTGTCGACCGTCACCTTCCACGTCGCCAGGGCTCCCGCCCCGTTGAGGGAGTGGACCCTCTCCCAGGCGGTCGCGCCCTTCTTGATCGTCCAGACTCCGTTGCGCTGGATCGTCAGCATGAGCCGCCTGGCGCCGTTGGCGACCTTGGTGCCGAGGCTGACGCCGTGCCCGGTGGCGGGGTTCAGGGCGCTGTCGTCGTCGACCTGCCCCCGGAACTCCAGCGTGAAGTCGCCGCTCTTCGATATGTCGAGGGCGATGGCCGCACGGGCGGCCTTCCCTGTGGCGCTCCTGAGGCGCAGGCGGCCCCCGGACAGCTCGGCCACGCCGCCGCCCGGCTCCGGCCTCCAGTCGCCCCAGGCGTCCCAGGTGGTCGCGGCGACGGTTTCGGCGACCTCCAGTGAGTCCAGCAGCGCCTCGGCCGGCCGGCCGGGAGTCCCCGAGACCCAGACCGACACCTCGGGAGCGTCGGGAGCGGCGGCGACGACCCAGCGCGCGCCCGTGTCGGCCGAGTCGGCGAACAGCGCCGCGTTCCCCCTGGCGTCGACGGTGACCCGCCACATATGGGCGGCCGTCGTGTCCAGCGCGGCGGCGTGGACGCGGCTCCACCCCGCTCCGCCCTCGATCATCGAGTGGACGCCGTCGGGCTGGACGGCCAGCATGAGCCGCCGCGCCCCGGTGGACACCTTCAGCCCCAGGCCCACCCCAGCGCCCGTCCTCCGATCGAGCGTGGAGGGCGACGTGACCTGGCCCTTCAGCGTCGCGACGAACGCCCCGGAGGGTCCGTACGGCCGGTCGGCGCCGGAAATCCCCCCGTCGCCGCCACCGCCGCCACCACTGCCGGTGTCGGCGAGCCGGAGCCGCCCCGACGACGTGACCTCCGCCGTGCCGGTGAAGTTCCACGGGCCGCCCCAGCCGGCGCCGACCCCGGTGAACGCGGCCGACACGTCGAGTCGCGCCACCTTGATCTCGATCTGGTTGTGCTCCCAGACCACGAAGAACTTCCCCGGCTCGAACTCGTCGGCGCTCGCGTAGACGTCCCAGCCCCGGCCGGCGCCCGCCGTCCGCCGGGCGCAGTCGGCGAACAGCCGCCCCGGCCCCCAGGTGTCGCCCGGCCGCTTGACCTTGTAGTGCAGCACCTCGCGGTATTGGTCCGGCTTGTCCGCTCCCGCCCCGCTGAACGGCCCGGCGAGCGTGTTGTAGATCGTCAGGTACCGGCCCGCGGAGTCACTGGTGAGGAAGGCCTTGACGTAATAGTTCGGCAGGCCCGGGTCGAGTTCCAGCGCCGACCAGGTGAGGCCGCCGTCGGTGCTGGTCGCCGTGGCGGCGTAGGTCGCGTGCGTCCGGTAGTAGGCGTCCTTCTGCTCGGGCGACGTCCCGCCTCGCAGGTCGAGCGTCCGGGTCACCATCAGCAGCGTGCCGGGGTCATCGTGGGAGACCGCGACCTGCGGCTCCTCGATCGCGATGTCCCGCGGGTTCTCGGCCAGGCCGCCGGACGTCCAGGTTGCCAGGTCCGCCGAGCGCAGTACGCCCGCCCGCGTCGCCGTCCCCACCCTCCGCCAGTACGGCACGAGCCAGTGCCCGCCGTGCCGCAGCGGCTTCCCGGCGACGACCACGCCCCGGCCGTTGCCGGGCACGTCGACGGTGATGGGGAAGTCGGCCCAGGTGAGGCCGCCGTCGATGCTCCGCTTGGCCGTCATCCGCACCGGGAAGCCGTCGACTCCGCCACCTGGCTCCCGGTCCTCGCCGATCGTGATCCGGCCCAGGAGGGCGTACAGCGTGCCGCCGTCACGGAGAAAGATCACGTAGTGGTAGCGGTGGGTCGAGGTGGCCGCCGCCAGCGTGCCGGTCGTCCATGTCCGGCCTCCGTCGCCGGACCGCGCGAACATTATGGATCCCTGGTCGGTCGGGGTGGCGTCGATCGGGTCGGCCACACCCGCCCGCCAGCCGACGACCAGACGCAGGGGGTCGAGCGCCACGATGTCGGGCACCCGGTTGCCTTCGTGCCGCAGTTCGCCCCTCGCGTCCCTGTCGGCCGTGCCGTACACGGTGACGGGGTCACTGACACCCGTCCCGAAGGCGTCGGCGTCGGGCCAGGATTTCGCGCGGGCGCCGTCCGTGGTCGGGCTCATGCGTCACAGCGAACAGGACCGGCATCTCGCGGCGCAAGCCGCACAAACGACATTGCAACGATATGTACGGAAGATCACTCAAATCCGCTCGTCAAGACCCTTCGACCGGTTCATAGTGGACGCGGAACTGATATTTCATGCTTAGGCGCTCTTTGGGTGGCGGTCATGGTTGTAGTCGGCACGTGGAACCTCGAGAACCTGTACCGTCCGGGCGGCGAGTACGGCCCGCGCGACATGGCGGCCTACGAGGCGAAGCTGAAGGCGCTGAGCGGCACGATCGCCCAGGTCGGGCCGGACGTCCTCGGCGTCGAGGAGGTGGGGGACCCCGCCGCTCTCGACGACCTGGTCGCGCTCCTCGACGGCGAGTGGCACGTCGCCCTCTCCGGACACCCCGACGCGCGCGGCATCCGCGTCGGCGTCGTGAGCAGGCTCCCGCTGACCGTGCTGCACGATGTGAGCGCCTTCTCCCCGCCGCTCGCCGCGATCCAGGCGGACGACACGGGAGCCACGTCCGCGCAGACCAGCCGGGGCGTGCTCGCCGTACGGGCCGGCGCGGCCCCCGGCGCGGCTCTGGACCTGGTGGTCTGCCACCTCAAGTCCAAGCTGCTGAGCTTTCCCGGCCAGCGGTTCCAGCCGCACGACGAGGGGGAGCGGGCCCGGTTCGGCGCCTACGCGCTCTACCGGCGCAGCGCCGAGGCCGTCACCGTCCGCGGCCTGGCCGACCGGCTGCTGGACGGGCACGGCCGGACCAGGAACGTCGTCGTGCTCGGCGACCTCAACGACGAGCCGCAGGCCGCCACCACGCAGATCCTCCTCGGGCCGCCCGGCTCGGAGATCGGCACGGTGGGAGAGCGGCGCCCCGACGGCGGCGACGGGTCGCGGCTGTGGAACCTGGCGCCGCTGATCCCGGAGGCGGAGCGGTACTCCCGCGTCTACCACGACCGCAGGGAGCTGATCGATCACATCCTGGTCAGCCGCGCGCTGCTCGACCGGGTCGAGTCGGTCCGCTCGGTCGTCGCCCACGGGCTGCCGTCCGTGGGCGACCAGCCCACGGCGCGCCGGGACGCGGCCGACTCCGACCACGCCCCGGTCGTCGCCACACTGTCGCTGTAGACCTGGGGGGTCAGGCGATCGTCTGCCACCAGCCGTCGACCGGTGGCGGGTCGTCGACGCTGAACCGCTCGCCGGGGCGCGGCACCACCAGGCGGACGTCGCGCGCCTTGGCCTCCCGCCACAGCCGGTCCACCGGCTCACTCCAGGCGTGGAGCGCCAGGTTGAACGTCCCCCAGTGCACAGGCAGCAGCAGGCGGGCGCGGAGATCGAGGTGGGCGAGGATCGCCTCCTCCGGCGTCATGTGGATGTCCGGCCAGCCGGGGCTGTAGGCGCCGATCTGGATCAGGGCGAGGTCGAACGGCCCGTGCGTTTCACCGATGGCGGCGTAGCCGTCGAAGTAGCCCGAGTCGCCGGTGTAGAAGACCCGCCGGCGCTCGCCCGCGATCACCCAGGAGGTCCACAGGGTGGGGTTGCGGACGAAGAGCCGGCCCGAGAAGTGGTGCGCCGCCGTCGCGACGAAGCGCAGCCCGGCGATCGACGCCTCCTCCTCCCAGTCCAGCTCGACGATCCGGGACGCGGGCACCCCCCACCGCTCCAGGTGGGCGCCGACCCCCAGCGGCACCAGGAACGGCGCCGACTGCGTGCGGACCAGCGTGCGAACGGTCGCCATGTCGAGGTGGTCGTAGTGGTCGTGGGAGATCACGATCGCGTCGACCTCGGGCAGCTCGTGCAGCGCCACCGGCGCGGGATGCAGGCGGCGCGGGCCGAGCAGCGAGGACGGCGAGCAGCGCTCGCTCCACACCGGGTCGAACAGCACCCGGCGGCTCTCGATCTCCACCAGCGCCGACGAGTGGCCGTACCAGACGACGTCGAGGTCGCTGCCGGGAGTGGCGGCGTTATCGGAGGAGGGAGTCATCAGCGGCACCGGCAGCCGCGGTGTGCGCCTCTGCCGCCCGAAGAGGAACTCGCGGGCCATCTCGCCGGTCGTCCCCGGAGGCAGCACCGGGCTCGGCGTCGCGTTCTGGAACGCCGATCCGCGGAACTGCCGAGACCGCCGCATCCGGCGGGCCCGCTCGCCCGACGGCCGGGCGCCCAGGGCGGCCGGGACGTCGCGCACCGCCCATCCGGCCGCCGCGACCGCCGCGAGAGCCAGCGCGCCCGCGGCGAACCGCCACATCCGAGCGTCAGCCATGCCGACCTGCCATGAAACGCCCCCTCCTGGCCGGGAATCCTCTGATCACCCTAGGCTGTGTCCGTTGACATCATGCCCTGCCGCGCGCCGGGCGGCATGTCGGGCACTCAGAGTTCCAGCCACTGCTGCATGCGGCTGATCAGGTCCTCCGCGTCGACGGGCTTGGTGACGTAGTCGCTGGCTCCGGCGGACAGCGTCTTCTCCCGGTCTCCGTGCATGGCCTTGGCCGTGACCGCGATGATGGGCAGGTCGGCGAAGCGCGGCATCTTGCGGATGGCGGCGGTCGCGGCGTATCCGTCCATCTCCGGCATCATGATGTCCATCAGGACAAGATCCACGTCGTCGTTCCGGCTCAGCACCTCGATGCCCTTGCGGCCGTTCTCGGCGTAGAGGACCTGCATGCCGTGCAGCTCCAGGATGTTGGTGAGCGCGAAGACGTTGCGGACGTCGTCGTCGACCACCAGGACCTTGCGGCCGGTCAGCCCGGTGTCCACCGGGGCGGTCGCCCGCGGCCGCTCGTCGGGGCTGGCCTGGACGAGCGGCAGCACGTCGCCCGGCCCCTCGGCCGACAGGTGCAGGGTGATGCGTTCCCGCAGCTCGTCGAGGCTGGGCAGCCGCTCCAGCGGCTGGGTGCTCGCGCGGCCCTGGAGCAGGTTCTCCTGGGGCCGCGTCAGCGTGCGGGAGTGGTGGGCCAGCACGGGCAGCTCGCGGAGGGCCGGGTTGTCGTCCAGCCTGCTCAGGAAGTCGGCGGCCGCGTTGTGCGGCATGCCGAGATCCAGCACGATGCAGTGGTAGTCGTCACTGACCAGGGCCTCCAGCGCGGCGTCCGGGCTGTTGGCGGTGGACACCCATACCGTGCCGTGGGTCTCGCTGAGGTCGGCGGCCACGTTCTCGGCGAGCTGGGACAGCAGGCCGTTCGGGCGCGACTCCAGGACGAGCAGGCGGCGCCCGTCTCCGGTCACCGGCCTGTCCACGGCCCTCGGCCTCACGGCCGGTACGGCAGGGCCGGGCGAGACCGGCGCCACCCGCCGCGGCTGCTCACCGGAGGCCGGCTCGTACACCCTGCCGGGGTCGACCGGGGTCACCGGCAGGTAGAGGCTGAAGGTGCTGCCTTCGCCGAAGACGCTGGAGGCCCGGATCTCGCCGTTCAGGAGCGTGGCGATCTCACGGCTGATGGACAGGCCGAGACCGGTCCCCCCGTACTTGCGGCTCGTCGTGCCGTCGGCCTGCTGGAAGGCGTCGAAGATCTGCGAAAGGTTCTTCTCGGTGATCCCGATGCCGGTGTCGACCACGTGGAAGGCGATCGCCTCCAGCGATCCCGTCCCGTGCGGCAGATCCAGCGCGTCCACGCGCTCGATGCGCAGCTCCACGGAGCCGCGCTCGGTGAACTTCACGGCGTTGGACAGCAGGTTGCGCAGCACCTGCCGCAGCCGCTGCTCGTCCATCAGCAGCGAGGTCGGGACGTCGGGCGCGACGGTGACCTCGAAGCGCAGCCCCTTCTCCGTGGTCAGCGGGCGGAACGTCGCCTCCACGTAGTCGAGGAGCTGGCGGATGCTCAGCGGCTCCAGCGTGATGTTCATCTTGCCGGCCTCGATCTTGGACAGGTCGAGGATGTCGTTGATGAGCTGGAGCAGGTCGGTGCCGGCGGAGTGGATGACGTTGGCGTACTCGACCTGCTTGGCGGTGAGGTTGCGGGTCGGGTTCTGCGCGAGGAGCTGGGCCAGGATGAGCAGCGAGTTGAGCGGCGTGCGCAGCTCGTGGCTCATGTTGGCGAGGAACTCGCTCTTGTACTTCGAGGCCAGCGCGAGCTGCTGGGCGCGGTCCTCCAGCTCCTGGCGGGCCTGCTCGATCTCGCTGTTCTTGGTCTCGATGTCGCGGTTCTGCCGGGCCAGCAGCTCGGCCTTCTCCTCCAGTTCGGCGTTGGAGCGCTGGAGCTCCTCCTGCCCGACCTGCAGCTCGGTCGCCAGCCGCTGCGACTCCGTCAGCAGGGCGTCGGTCCGGGCGTTGGCGACGATGGTGTTGACGTTGACGCCGATCGTCTCCACGAGCTGGTCCAGGAAGTTCTGGTGCACCTGGGTGAACCTGCTGAGACTGGCCAGCTCGATGACTCCGAGCGCCTGGTCCTCGACCACGATGGGCAGCACGATCAGGCTCACCGGGTCGGCCACCCCGAGGCTGGAGGACACGGTGAGGTAGCCGTTGGGGATGTCCTCGACGAGGATCGTCCGCTTGGCCAGCGCCGCCTGGCCCACCAGGGAGTCGCCGAGGGCGAAGCTGCGGGAGGTGTCGCGGTGGCCGTAGCTGCCGACGACGCGCAGCTCGACCCCGCTGGCCGTCTCCTCGGCCAGCAGGAACGTGCCCTGCTGCGCGGAGACGAGCGGGGCGAGCTCGTTCATGACCAGCTCGGCCACGACGGCCAGGTCCCGATGGCCCTGCATCAGCCCTGAGATCCGGGCCAGGTTGGACTTCAGCCAGTCCTGCTCCTGGTTGGCCAGAGTGGTCTCACGCAGGGACTTCACCATCGAGTTGATGTTGTCCTTGAGCTCGGCGACTTCTCCCGAGGCGTCCACGGTGATCGACCGGGTCAGGTCGCCCGAGGTCACGGCGCTGGTCACCTCGGCGATCGCGCGGACCTGCCGGGTGAGGTTGCCCGCCAGCTCGTTGACGTTCTCCGTCAGCCGCTTCCAGGTGCCGGAGACGCCCTCGACCTCGGCCTGGCCGCCCAGGCGCCCCTCGCTGCCGACCTCCCGGGCGACTCGGGTCACCTCGGCCGCGAAGCTGGAGAGCTGGTCGACCATGGTGTTGATGGTGGTCTTGAGCTCCAGGATCTCGCCGCGCGCGTCCACGTCGATCTTCTTGGTCAGGTCGCCCTGGGCGACCGCCGTGGTGACCTGTGCGATGTTGCGAACCTGGCTGGTCAGGTTGTTCGCCATGGAGTTGACGTTGTCGGTGAGGTCCTTCCAGGTGCCGGCCACGTTGGGCACCCGGGCCTGGCCGCCGAGCTGGCCTTCGGTGCCGACCTCCCGGGCGACCCGGGTGACCTCGTCCGCGAAGGCGGACAGCGTGTCCACCATGGTGTTGATGGTCTGCGCGAGCGCGGCGACCTCGCCCTTGGCCTCGACGGTGATCTTCTGTGACAGGTCGCCCCGGGCGACGGCCGTGGCCACCTGCGCGATCGACCGCACCTGGCTGGTCAGGTTGGAGGCCATCACGTTCACATTGTCGGTGAGGTCCTTCCAGGTTCCCGACACGCCGCGGACGGTGGCCTGGCCGCCCAGGTTGCCTTCGGTGCCGACCTCCCGGGCGACCCGGGTGACCTCGTCGGCGAAGGCCGAGAGCTGGTCGACCATGGTGTTGATGGTCTCCTTCAGCTCCATGATCTCGCCGCGGGCGTCGACCCGGATCTTCTGCGACAGGTCGCCCTTCGCCACGGCGGTGGTGACCTCGGCGATGCTGCGGACCTGCGCGGTGAGGTTGTCGGCCATGACGTTCACCGACTCGGTCAGCGCCTTCCAGGTGCCGGAGACGCCCTTCACGTCGGCCTGGCCGCCCAGGCGTCCCTCGGTGCCGACCTCGCGGGCGACCCGGGTGACCTCGTCGGCGAAGGACGAGAGCTGGTCCACCATCGTGTTGAGCGTGTTCTTCAGCTCCAGGATCTCACCGCGCGCCGAGACGGTGATCTTCTGTGACAGGTCGCCCCGGGCGACGGCCGTGGCCACCTGGGAGATGTTCCGGACCTGGTCGGTGAGGTTGCCGGCCATGTAGTTCACCGAGTCGGTGAGGTCGCGCCAGGTGCCGGAGACGCCCTTCACGTCGGCCTGGCCGCCGAGCCGGCCGTCGGTGCCGACCTCGCGGGCCATTCGGGTGACCTCGTCGGCGAAGGACGAGAGCTGGTCGACCATCGTGTTGATGGTGTTCTTCAGCTCCAGGATCTCGCCGCGCGCGTCCACGGTGATCTTCTGCGACAGGTCGCCCTGGGCGACCGCCGTGGTCACCTGCGCGATGCTGCGGACCTGGTCGGTGAGGTTGCCGGCCATGAAGTTCACCGAGTCGGTGAGGTCGCGCCAGGTGCCGGCCACGCCGGTCACCTCCGCCTGGCCGCCCAGCCGCCCGTCGGTGCCGACCTCGCGGGCGACCCGGGTGACCTCGTCGGCGAAGGACGAGAGCTGGTCCACCATCGTGTTGAGCGTGTTCTTCAGCTCCAGGATCTCGCCCCGGACGTCCACGGTGATCTTCTGCGACAGGTCGCCGGTGGCCACGGCCGTCGCGACCTGGGCGATGTCGCGCACCTGGTCGGTGAGGTTGCCCGCCATCGCGTTCACGGAGTCGGTCAGGTCCTTCCAGGTGCCCGACACGCCCGGCACGTCGGCCTGGCCGCCCAGCTGGCCCTCCGTGCCCACCTCCCGCGCCACGCGGGTCACCTCCGAGGTGAACAGCGACAACTGGTCCACCATGCCGTTGAAGACGGTGGCGATCTCCTTCAGCAGCCCGTCGCCCTCGTCGGGCAGCCGCGTGCCGAAGTCACCGTCGCGCACCGCCGTCAGACCGGCCAGGAGCTGGCGGAGGTCCACCTCCTCGACGGCCGTCGAGGGGCCCCCACGCTTCACGGTCGTGTCCACGCCATCACCCATATGTTGTTCCGCGCTCCTCGGTCGGGGCCAGGGGCTGGAGCGCGCGACGCGACCTCTTCACCGGTGGCCGGGCAATCAATTGATCTGATCGGTTCCGTAAGGCAGGCAGCGGTCGGGGATCAAGGACCATCTGTTGCACTGAAAGACCACGTTAGGCCGACCCGTGGGGCCGGGGAAGTGGTCTGCCGGGCGGAGGACCCTTTCGTCCCGGTCCGGCTGCCGAAGTCTACCGCCCGCCCGGCTTGTGCTTAGCTCGGCTAGGCTTCGCTGGAGAGCAGGCGGGCGGCCTCCTCGTCGGACAGCCGTTCGAGGTCGGCCATCACCAGCTCCTCCACCGCCGCCGCGAGCCGTTCGACCGTGCGGTGGGTGAAGGCCGTCCGCAGCGGCACGTCGAGCTGGACGTTCTGCCCGATCCTCGCGATGACCCGGGTGGCGAGCAGGGAGTGGCCGCCCAGGTCGAAGAAGTCGTCGAGCGCGCCGACGCGATCGAGGCCCAGCACCTCGGCCCAGACCGCCGCGATGAGCTCCTCCGCCTCCGTGCGCGGTGCGACGAAGGACGCGGAGCGCCACTCCGGGGCCGGGAGCGCGGCCAGGTCCAGCTTCCCGCCGGGCGTCAGCGGGAGCCGGTCGAGCGGCACGAACGCCGCCGGGATCATGTGCTCGGGCAGCCGCTCGGCCAGGTGCGCCCTCAGGCCGGAGACGGTGTCGGCGTCCGCCGCGACGTAGGCCACGAGCAGCCCGGGGGAGTCTTCCCTGACCACCACCCGGGCCTGCCGCACCCCCGGGTGGGCCGTGATCCGCGCCTCGATCTCACCCGGCTCGATCCGGTACCCCCGGACCTTCACCTGGTCGTCGAGGCGGCCGAGGAACTCGAGCTGCCCGTCGCGGCGGCGGCGCACCCGGTCGCCCGTACGGTAGAGCCGCGCGCCAGGAGGGCCGAACGGGCCGGGGACGAACCGCTCCGCCGTCAGCCCCGGACGGCCCAGGTAGCCCCGCGCCAGCCCCGCGCCGCCGAGGTACAGCTCGCCGGGGACGCCCAGCGGCACCGGATTGAGCCACCTGTCCAGCACGTGCGCCGTCGTCCCGGGCAGCGGGCGCCCGATCGGCGGTCGGCGCGGCCCACGGGTGCCCGTCAGCTCGGCCGCCGTCGCCACGATCGTCGTCTCCGTCGGGCCGTACGTGTTGACCAGCCGTACGCCCTCTCGGGCGATCTCGTGCCATCGGGTCACGGCCGCCGGATCCGCATGCTCCGCCCCGATGATCATCAATCGGAGCGAGGACGGCCATGCCACCGGCGCCGCCACCAACTCGTGCCAGTACGACGTCGGCAGGTCCAGCACCGTGAGCGCGCGGCCGTACGGGCCGGAGAGGAAGTCGGGGAGCGGCTCGCCGGTCATCACCAGAGTCGCCCCGGCGGCGAGACAGGGGTAGATCTCCTCCGCGTGCGTGTCGAAGCTTAGCGACGCGAACTGCAGGACGCGGTCGCCGGGCCGCAGCCCGTAGTGGTCGCGCATCCACGCCACGCGGGACGCCAGAGCGCCATGCCCCACGGCGACCGCCTTCGGCAGCCCCGTGGACCCCGAGGTGTAGATCACATACGCGAGGTCACCGGGCGCGGGCTCACCAGCCGAGACCGGGCCGCCCGGGCACAGGTTTTCCAGGCGTGGGTTTTCCAGGCACAGCGCCGGGACGTCGGGCAGCCTCCCGAGGAGCCGTTGCCTGGTGACCACCAGCCCGGCGCCGCTGTCGGAGAGCATGTAGGCGAGGCGCGCGGGCGGATACGCCGGGTCGAGCGGCAGGTAGGCCGCCCCGGCCCGCCACACGGCGAGCAGCGTGGTCACCGCCTCCGGACCGCGTTCGAGGCACACTCCCACCAGCGAGCCGGGGCCGACCCCCCGAGCGCGCAGCGCCCGTGCCAGCCGGTCGGCCCGCTCGGCCAGCTCCGCATAGGTGACCTCGACGTTTTCGCCGTCCTCGTCCCGGCCCCGCTGACCGGGCTCGCCCTGGCTCGCGAGCGCGACGCCCTCGTGGCGGCTCAGTTCGAACAGCGGAACCGGCAGGGCCGGGTCGGTGCGCACGTCGCCGGGGCGGAGTCCGATGTGCCCGTAGAGACGCGACAGGCGGATGTCCCGGTCGGCGACGACCGCCTCCAGCACGTCGATGAAGTGCCCGGCGAGCTGCTCGACGGTCGCGGCCTCGAAGAGGTCGGTGTTGTAGTTGAACGAGGCCCGGGCGCCGTGCTCCGCCGGGTGGACCTCCAGCATCAGGTCGAACTTCGCGCAGGTGTGCCCGGGGTCGAACGGCTCCGCCTCCAGCCCGGCGAGCCGCGGGCCCGTCGAGGGCGGGTAGAGGTTGAACAGCGTCTCGAACAGCGGGTTCCGCCCGAGGTCGCGGTCGACGCCCAGCTCGGCCAGCAGGTGCTCGAACGGGATGTCCTGATGGTCGTAGGCCTCCAGCGCGGTCTGCCTGGTCCGGCCCATCACCTCGCGGAAGGCCGGGTCGCCCGACAGGTCGCCCCGCAGGACCAGCGTGTTGACGAGGAAGCCGACGAGGCCCTCCAACTCCTCGCAGTCGCGTCCGGAGACCGGCGACCCCACGCAGACGTCGTCCTGGCCCGAGTAGCGGGCGAGGAGCACCTGGAAGGCCGCCAGCAGCGTCATGTACGGCGTGCAGCGTTCCTCGCGGGCCAGCCGTACGACGTCGTCCCAGAGCCGCTCCGTGATCGGCCTGTCGGCGAACGCGCCGTTGGTCGTCTTGACGGGCGGGCGGGGGTGGTCGATGGGGAGGTCGATGGGCGTCGCGCCGGCCAGCCGGTCCTTCCAGTAGGCCAGCTGCTCCGCGATCACCTCGTCCGTCAGCCGGTCGCGCTGCCATACGGCGTAGTCGCCGTACTGGATGGGCGGCCCGTCCACGGGCGTCTCCTCGTAGCCCGCCGCCAGCTCGTCGAACAGCACGCCGAACGACCATCCGTCGGCCACGATGTGGTGCAGGACGACGCACAGCACGTGGTCGCGGCCGTCCAGCTCCAGCAGGGTCGCCCGCAGCATCGGTCCGGCCGCCAGGTCGAACGGCGCGTTGGTGCGCTCGGCGACGAGCTCGCGGGCCCGCTTGTCCGTCACGGGGCCGAGGCGCTCGATCTCGATCCACTGCTCGGGCGCCACGACCTGGACCGGACGGCCGTCCACGGCCGGGAAACGGGTCCGCAGGATCTCGTGCCTGGCGACGATCCCGTTGAGCGCGCGCTCCAGCGCCCCGGTGTCGAGCCGGCCGCGCAGCCGTTCGACGAGCACCATGTTGTACGCCGGATCGCCGGGGTCGAGCCGGTCGAGGAACCAGAGCCGTTCCTGGCCCGGCGACAGCGGGATCTCGGCCATGCCGGCCGGACGCGGCCCGATGGGCGGGTCGTCCATCACGTGTCGCCGCCCTCCCTGCCCGCTCTATCTTCATGGGCCGGCCTGATGGCCTCGACCAGCCCCGCGAGGGTGGGATTGTCGTAGTACACGTGCAGCGGCAGATGGATCTTGAGCCGCCTCCGGACCCGTGAGGCGATCTGGGTGATCGTCAGCGAGTGGCCGCCGAGGTCGAACAGGCTGTCGTCCGGCCCGAAGCCGTCGTGCTTCAGGACCTCCCGCCAGATCGCGGTGACCTGCTCCGTCAGCCCGTCCGCCGGGCTCTCCTTCTTGTCCTCCCTGTACCGGTCCTCCCTGTACGGTCGGCCGGAGGAGGGCGGCGGCTCGGGGAGCGCCCCGCGGTCGAGCTTGCCGTTCGGGGTCAGCGGCAGCCGGTCGAGAGCCACGAACGCGGCCGGGATCATGATCGGCGGCAGCCACTTCGCCAGATGCTCGCGCAGGTCGGGCGCGGCCTCCGGGCTGACGTAGGCGACGAGGCGGTCTCCGTCGACCACGGTCACCGCCGCCTGCGACACCCGGGGATGGGCCATCAGCCGGGCCTCGATCTCACCCGGCTCGATCCGGTGGCCGCGGATCTTGACCTGATCGTCCATCCGGCCGAGGAACTCGACGGTCCCGTCCGGAAGCCGCCGCACACGGTCCCCGGTCTTGTAGAGCCGCGCCCCGCTCTCCGGGTCGCGGACGAACCGCTCCGCCGTCAGCTCGGGACGGCCGCGGTAGCCACGCGCGAGGCCGTCACCGCCGATGTGCAGCTCGCCCGGCAGGCCGACCGGCACCGGCTGGAGCCGCTCGTCGAGCACCCGGATCTCGGTGTTGGCGATCGGCCGCCCGATCGAGACGTGCGCGGGCTCCTCCGGGACCTCCCAGATCATCGACCAGATGGTCGTCTCCGTGGGCCCGTAGACGTTCCACAACCGTCCGGTCCTGGCCCGCAGCTCCCGCGCGAGAGGCGGCGGCAGCGCCTCCCCGCCGCTCAGGGCGTGTACGGCAGGCTCGTCGAACCCGGCGTCCAGCAGCATCCGCCACCCCGACGGGGTCGCCTGGACGTGGTTGACCGAGTGGGCGCGGATGAGCCGGAGCAGCTCCTGGGGGTCTCGGACGTCCTCGGCCACGACCACCCGGCCGCCTGTGACCAGCGGCAGCAGGATCTCGAGGTTCGCGATGTCGAACGACAGCGAGGTGTGCGCCAGCCAGGTCGTGCCGGCGGCGGTGCGGGCGCCGATGCCGAGTTCGTCGCGCATGGCGAGCAGCAGGTTGACGAGCGCGGGCCCGGTCACCTCCACGCCCTTGGGGCGGCCGGTCGACCCCGAGGTGTAGATGACGTAGGCCAGGCCGTCCCGGTCGCCCTGGCTGTCCTGGCCGGGCCGCTGGGCGTCCTCCAGGATGAACGCACGCCGGTCGGCGGGGTGCTCGGGGTCGATCGGAAGGTAGGCCGCGCCCGCCGCGAGCGCGGCCAGCATGGTCACGACCATCTCCACCGACCGCCGCGACCTGATCGGCACGAGCGTGCCCGGCGTGATGCCCCCGGCCGTCTCGGTCACGGCTGCGGCCAGCTCGCGGTAGGTGAGCCGTTCGGCGCCGCACACCAGCGCCTCCGCGCCGGGCGTGGCGGCGGCCTGCGCCGCGAAGAGGGCGGCCACGGTCGCATCGCCGTAATCCGCGGCCTTCCCGCGCAGCGGCCGCTGCTCCGCCTCGTCGAGCAGCGGAAGCTCGGCGAGAGGAGTGTCCGGGTGCGCCGTCGCGGCTTCGAGGAGGGTGAGCCAGTGCCCCCGGACGCGTTCGACGCTCTCCCGGTCGAGCGAGCTCGTGCCGTACTGCAGGATGACCCCGAGGTTGTCCGGGCCCTCGACGAGGTGGATCCGCAGCGCGTTCCGGGCCGTGCGGTTGAAGACGACCCAGCCGACCGAGGCCGGGACGCCGGCGAACTCGGGGGCCGGTTCGCGCCTGCGGTAGGTCAGCGTGACGGGGGCGAGCCCCACCGCGGGCCGCAGGCCGCTGACGACACGCGCGAGCGGCACCGCGCGGTAGGGGTACATGGCGCGCAGGTCTCGGCGCAACTCCCGGACGAACGATCGGAAGCTCGTCTCCGCCGCCGGCCGGGTGCCGATCGGGACCTCGTTGACGTG
Source organism: Planotetraspora sp. GP83 (assembly GCF_041262585.1). NCBI lineage: Bacteria > Bacillati > Actinomycetota > Actinomycetes > Streptosporangiales > Streptosporangiaceae > Planotetraspora > Planotetraspora sp. GP83. The sequence continues at coordinate 94,596 of NZ_JBGCBZ010000022.1, forward strand.
GGCGCCGATGCGGTCACGAGCCGAGGCGTTCCGCGTGCCGAGGTCGACCGCGATGACCGGGCCGGCGTTGCCGTACCGGAAGAGAAGGGCGTGCAGCGAGCCCAGCAGCAGCTCGAAGCGGCTGACCTCCAGGTCCTCCGCCGCCACCGCGATCCGTTTGCGCAGCTCGGACGGCAGGGAGAACTCCACCGATCCGCCCTCGTCCACCTGCGGGACCGGCCCGGACAGCCCGGGGAGGAGCACGTCGGGCGGTTCGGCCCCGTGGTTCATGAACTCGTGCTTCATGAACTCGTGCTTCATGAACTCGTGCCGCGCCCAGAACTCGCGCGCCTCGGCGACTGGAAGCGGGTCGTCCTCCTCCGGCGGAAGCGCCGGAAGGGCACGGCCGGAGTAGAGCGCCGCCAGGTCGCGGAGGTAGATGTCGGTCGACTGGCCGTCGAACGCCAGGTGGTGCACCACCACGAGCAGCACGTGGCGGCGCGGCCCCAGCCGGAACAGCGTCCATCGGCCGAGTGGCCCGCGCCGCAGGTCGAAGGGCCGGAGGATCTCCCTGTCCAGGGCGGTGGCCGGCTCGTCCTCGCCCACGTCGACGATCACGGGCATGGGTGGCACGTCTCGCGCCGGGACGAGGTGCGGCGTGCCGTCGCGCTCCGCCACGGCCGACAAGAGCACCGGATGCCGCTCCGCCACGGCCCGGCAGGCGTCCGCCAGCGCCGCGGCGTCGAGGTCGCCGTCGAACGAGATGGAGAAGGGCATGTGGTAGACCGCGCCCATGCCGCCGAGCTGCTCGTTGAACCAGATCCCGTTCTGGGCGGAGGACAGCGGCGTGGGTTCAAAAGATATGGGGTCAGGTGTGTGGTCAGGCATCATGGATGTGCTCCAGCCGGGCCAGGAGGTTCTGGGCGAGGCGCTCGACCTCCGGCCGGTCGTAGGCGCGCCGGTTGTAGACCAGCCACCCGGTCAGCGAGCCGTCCGGTCCCTCGCTGACCGCGAGCTCCGGCACGCTGAGATCGGCCTCGCCGGGCGGCAGCGCCCAGTCGAACATCAGCTCGCGGGGCAGCTCGAAGGGGCCCGACTCCAGGCCGGGGAAGTGGGCGGGCCCGCCCCAGCTCTCGAAACGGAACCAGGCCGGGTGCGGGATCAGGCGGCTGAACTCCTCGTAGGGGTAGAACTGGTGCTCGGCCGCGTCCAATACGGCGGCGCGCACTCGTCGCAGCAGCTCGCCGTACGGCGGGCGCCCGCTCGCGTCGACCCGCAGCAGCAGCGGCTGGACGAGGCAGCCCACCAGGACGTCGTCCTCCGGCCGGACGCGCCCGGGGACGGGGGAGAGGAACACGAGATCGTCCGACCCGGTCCACTCGCGAAGCACCTCGGCCCAGGCCGCGAGGAGCGCCATCGACACCGACGCACCGTCCCGGCGAGCCCGCGCGGCCAGCCGTACGGACAGGCCGGCCGGCAGGCGCACGGGGATCGACGTGCCGGTGAAGCGGTCCGCCGGGCGGCGCGGAGCGGTGAGCGCGGGCGGCGCTCCGTCGAGGACCTTGTGCCAGTACGGCCTGGCCTCCGGCCAGCGGGCCGACGCCCGGGCGTAGACGTCCGCGCAGGTCGTGGCCTGCGGCGGCAGCGGCGAGCCCGAGTAGGCCAGCCCCAGCTCGCGGAGCAGCACGGCCATCGACCACCCGTCCGACACGAGGTGATGGACCGCCAGGACGACCACGTGGTCGTCGGTCTCGATCGGGGTGGGGCCCAGATGCGCGACCACCAGGCGGGTCAGCGGTCCCGTCGTCACGTCGAAGGGCCGTTCCAGCTCCCGTACGGCTATCGCCTCGCCCTCGGCCTCGTCCCGCGCCCAGAGCTCCACGACGTCTGGCGGGCATTCCGGCAGCACTTCTCGCGGCACGGGCGCGGCGGAGCCGGGAAAGACGGTGGGGCTGGGAAAGACGGTGGAGCTGGGAAAGACGGTGCGCAACGACTCGTGCCGGGCCACGAGCAGGTCCAGCGCGCGGCGCAGCGCGGGCATGTCCAGCTCGTCCCGGATTCTGAGGGCGACGTTCACCGCCGACACCGCCCGAGGCTCCGGCGTCTCGTACATCCACCGCAGGAAGTAGGCCTGCAGTGAGCTCAGCGGTGTCGCGTTTCCAGAAGCCGCCGTGGGCCGGGGCTCCGGATTCGCCCCGCTGTGCCTGGGCGTCGCCGCGCGCACGCGTAGAGCCTGGTCGGCGAGGACCGGGGCGTCGAAGGCCAGCGACGGCCCCAGCTCGGCGCCGAAGGCGTCGGACGCCAGCGAGGCGAGCTGGGTGGCCTTCATCGAGTCGCCGCCGAGGGCGAAGAAGTCGTCGTCGGCCGTCACGTCACGGGCGCCGAGCAGGGTGGCCCAGATCTCCGCCAGCGTCGTCTCGTCCGGCGTGGCGGGGGGACGCCCCTCGCGCCGCCCGGGGAGAGGCCCGGAGATATGTTCCGCGAACAGCGTGCGCAGCTCCCGCTTGACCACCTTGCCGTTGTCGTTGCGGGGAAGCGACTCCACGACGAGCACCCGCGCGGGCACCTCGTGCCGCGCCAGCCTGCCGGTGAGGAAGCCGCGCAGCTCGGCCGGGGAGACCGGCTCCCGCGCCACCACCGCGGCGGCGGGGACCATCCCCATGACCGGGTGCGGGACGCCCAGCACGGCGGCCTCGGCGACGGCGGGATGTTCGTAGAGCGCGGTCTCCACCTGGAGCGTCGACACCTTCAGGCCGCCCGACTTGATGACGTCGCTCTCCCGGTCGACCAGGAAGAGGTAGCCCTCCTCGTCGAGGTAGCCGAGGTCGCCCATCCGGACCCAGCCGTTCCTGAAGACCTCGGCGCCGGCCCGCGGGTCGCCGAAATAGGAGCGCGGGGCGCCCGGTGAGCGCAGCCACACCTCCCCGGTCTCCCCGGCCGGCAGACGCCTGCCCGCCTTGTCGGCGATCATGAGCTCTCCGTCGCCGGGTCGGCCGACCGAGGCGGGCCGGTCCGGATCGACGATCATGGTGGTCTGCGCGGGAACGGCCTCCGTGGACGTGTAGTAGTTGACGATCGTCGCGTTCGGGAAGGCGTCGGCCAGCGAGAGGGCGACCGGCGCGGGGAGGGCGGCCGCCGACGAGCTGAGCAACTGCACGCTCGACAGGTCGCGCCGGTCGTGGACGCCCGCGTTCAGCAGGTCGATCGCCATCGAGGGCACCAGGAACACCGTGCCGACGCCGTACGCCTCGATCAGCCGGCCGAACAGCTCCGCCTCGAACCGGGGAACGGCGATCACCGCCGGATGCGCGACCAGCGCGTCCACCAGCATCATCTGACCCGCGTTGGTCCCGATCGGGAAGGCGTGCAGCAGGTGCTCGGAGTGGGCGTATCTCCGCTGGGGAGGGTCGGGACGCTGGCCGTAGGCCAGGTTGGCATGGCTCGCGGCCACCCCCTTGGGCGTGCCGGTCGTGCCCGACGTGTAGATGATCTGCGCGAGGTCGCCGGCAGCGGGAGCGGGGGCGTCCGGCGCGAGGCTCCTGGGGGAGAGGCCGAGGCTTCCCGGCGTGGCCGTCCATCCCGGTACGGCCGGCGGTGTGGAACCCGGCTCGTGGACGAGGCCCGCCGCCGAGCAGCGGGCCATGAGGTCGCTCACCTCCGCCGGGGCCAGCCAGGCCGACAGCGGCACGGCGACGCCGCCGGCCTTGAGCACCCCGAGGAAGGTGACGGCGTAGTCGATCCAGCTCTCGCCGCCGAACAGCAGCCCGACCCGGTCCCCGCGCCGGAGCCCGCGGCCCGGCAACCCGGCCGCGACCGCGCCCGATCGCGTTTCCCATTCCCCGAAGGTCAGCTCACCGAGCGCCGGGTCGCCCGTGCCTGCGCCCGGGACGATGAGCGCGACGCGGTCCGGCTCCACCGAGGCGCGCGCCGCCAGCAACGCGGGCAGCGTCGTGGGCGTCACCGTAGGCGTCACTGTAGGCGTCACCGTGGGCCTCCTTCCCGCTGGAGCAGCACGGACGCGCTGGGCTCGTATCCCGTCTTCCACAAATGGGCCAAAGTGAGCACCAGGGGCAGCGACCGGTCCGGGGACAGCAGGTCGGCGTGCTTGCGCAGCAGGTGCTGAAGCAGCTCCAGCCGCAGTCCGTTGCTCGTGCTGAACGTCATCGACTCGGCATGGCGGCGGTAGAGCTGGCCCTCGATCGGCAGGATGTCGGAGTCGTAGCCCGCCTTGTGCAGGCGGATGTAGAGGTCCCAGTCCTCGTACGCGGGGAGCGCGGCGTCGTAGCCGCCGACCTCCAGGAGCGCGTCCCTGCGGAACATGCCGGTCGCCCGCGGGTGGGTGTTCAGCACCAGGCTGAGCCCCGGTACGTGGCCCACCGGCACGTGGGTGAACTCCAGCAGCCCGAAGTAGCGCAGGTAGCCGGCCACGTAGCCGAGGTCGGGATGCCGTTCCATCGCCCGTACGGCGGGGCCGATGAAGCCGGGCGGCAGGAGGTCGTCGGCGTCCAGGGGCACGATGTACCGCCCGGCGGCCTTGTCCACCCCGGCGTTCCGGGCGGCCGGCAGGCCCGCGTTGGCCTGCCGTACCTTCGTGACGCCGTGCAGGGAGTCGAACGCCTGGATCGTCTCGGGGTCGGTCGAACCGTCGTCGACCACGAGGATCTCCACGTCGGGGTAGTCGCTTCGCCGTACCGACTCGACGGCCTCCTGGACGTATCGGCCCTGGTCGTGGAGGGGGATGACCACGGTCACCAGGCAGCCGGGCGCGCGGCGCGCGGGCGCCGCCACCACCGGCCGCGCGCGGACCGGCACGGCCGCGGCGGCGCGCTTGCCCGGAGTGGGCCGGACGGCGGGCCGCACCGGATCCACCGAGGGGCGGGCCACGGCGTCGAGGATCGCGCCGGCCAGCCGGTCCGGATCGCCGGGAGGCACGATACGCACGCCGTCCAGCAGGTCGGCCGCCGTGCTGCCGTGCGCCGCGATGACCGGGTAGCCCAGCGCCGCCGCGAGGGCGGCGGTGCCGGGCGGCTCGCAGGCCGACTCCGGGAGCACGCACGGCGTGCCGGGAACCGGCAGCGTGCCGATGTCCTCCGTCCGGACGGGACCGCCGTAGACGACCCTGTCCCGCAGCGCCGGAGGCAGCATCCGGCGCAGGTGGTCCCAGTAGGAACGGCCCACCGGGTCGGTCGGCGTGTCGTCGCCGCGCAGCGTGAACCGCAGATCCGGGTCCTTGCCCGCCGCCCGCTCGGCGGCCCGCAGGAACGCCTCCACCCCCGACCCCGGGTAGAGGGCGCCGAGCCGCAGCACCGTCCGCTCCTCCGACATCCCCTTGCCGGGCAGGTCGGGAGGCGACGGCCGCCGCAGGGTGACCGGGCGGGACGAGGTGCGGGCCACCGCCACCGACTCGGCGATGAGAACGTCGGCCCGTGCCCGGCAGTAGCCCTCCGCGAACTCGGCGATCATGCTCTGGTAGGTGACGGGCCGATGCGCTCCCGGACCCGACCTGGCGCCCGCCCCTGTCGCTGACAGCCAGGGTGTGAGCGTCACCGCGATCGTGGCCGGCGCGAACTCGCCGAGCAGCCGCCGCGCGCGGAGCACGGTGAGCGCCTCCCCGCCGGCGTCGGAGAACTCGATCACGTCGAACGGCCCGTGCTCGCGCAGGGTGTCGTAGACCCGGTCGGCGTACTCGAGCTGCTCGGTGAAATAGCGGTGGTCCGGGCGCGGAGGGCTCAGGCGCACCCACGTGAGGGGTGGCCGGAGGCGGGAGCCGGGCAGCGCCTCACTGACAAGGCACACCTCGTGCCCCTGCCCCGCCTGGGCGAGCGCGGTGGCGAACACCTGGGCGCCGGTGCCCGTCGCCCGATCGGCGGCGAGGTCGCGGCAGACGTGGGCGATCCGCATCAGGCGGCGTCCCACAGGAAGGCGACGCCCATCGTCTCGCCGCGGCGCTCGTTGACGAGCCGGTACGCCTCGGGCGCGTCCCGCCAGGAGAAGCGATGGGTGATCAGGCCGGAGCAGTCCAGCGATCCGCGCTCCATCATGCCGAGCACGTAGCGCAGCAGCCGCGGCTCGTCCCAGCCGGGCCGGTCGTGCGTGTCGTGGACCGCCGTGACCGTCAGCCCCTTGGTCATGACCTCAGAGGACAGGCGCTGCGCCCCCGGATGGCCGGTGTCCCCGAGCAGGACCACCGTGCCGTAACGCCCGGCGAGGGCGAGCGCGCTCCTGAAGACCTCGGCGTTGCCGGTGGCGTCGACGACGACCTCGGGCGGTCCGCCGATCGCGTCGAGCACCGCGGGGGCCGCCTCGCTCACCGTCGCCTCGACGAGGTGCGTCGCGCCCCCGGCCGCCGCGAACCTCAGGCGTTCCCGTGACGGGCAGACCACCACGATGGATTCGCAACCGGCGGCGGACGCCCAGCGGACGGCCATCTGCCCCACCGGTCCGGCGCCGATGACGACGAGCCGCTGGCCGAGCCGGAACGGCGTCCGGTGCGCTGCCCGGAAGCCGATCTTGGCGAGGCCCGCCCACACGGCCTGCTCGTCATCCACCTTGTCCGGGATCGGGTTGACGGCCGCGCTCGGCACGGTGAAGCGGGAGCCGTGCCCGGCGCGATGGAACACCCGGACTCCCTCAGCGAGCCCGGACACCTCCGGCCCCACGGCGTCGACCACCCCGACGGTCAGGTAGCCCGGATGGAAGGGCAGCGTGCCCCACGCCGCGAAGTGCGTGCCGCGGGAGAAGTCGCCGTTGAAGACGATGTTCTCGGTGCCGGTCGACATGAGCGTGAGCGTGCTGGTCACCCGCACCTCTCCCGGGCCGGGGTCCGGAGCCTCGTGCGGCCACGGCTCGACCACGCCCCGTTCGGGAAAGACCAGGCGGACGTCCGTCATCCCGGCGCCCATCGCGTGTCCCATCACACCGGCTCCGGCCGGTCGCAGGTGCTGCCGATCACCACGACCCGGCGCTCGCGGCTCGACGTCTCGATGGCCGTGAGAACCTCCAGGACGTGGTACGCCAGGGCTCCGGTGGCGCGTTGCACACCGGTCGAGAGGGACGCGGCGAGGTCCGCGACGCCCCGGCCGCGTAATCGCTGCTCGTCCGGGCCGCCGGGCGGCGTGACCGGTGGGAGCAGGCGCCATCCCTCGCTGTCCCAGCGCTTGAGCAGCACGTCCCCGTCGAAGCCGTTCGGGTCGGGCAGGGACAGCGTGCCCTGCGTGCCGTAGATCTCGATGGAGGGCAGATGCGCGTCCCAGACGTCGAAGCTCATCATCGCCGTGCCGACCGCCCCGGAGGCGAACCGGAGAACCGCCGACGCGTGGGTGGCCACCTCCACGTCGATCGTGTCCACCAGGCGGCCCGGGGTCGTGACCTGGCGCCGGCGCGAGCCGGTCGTCGTGGCCCCGATCACCTCCATGACCGGGCCGAGACACGTGACGAGCCAGCTCAGGTAGTACGGACCCATGTCCAGCACCGGCCCGCCGCCGGGCTTGAACAGGAATGTCGGGTCGGGATGCCAGGTCTCCGCCCTGTTGTGGGTCAGGAAGGCGGTGACGCCTACCGGACGGCCGATCAGCCCCTGGTCGATGGCCGAGCGCGCCGTCTGGCAGGCGCTGCCGAGAAACGTGTCGGGAGCCACGCCCAGGCGTCTTCCCGTCGCCTCGGCGCGGGCCAGCACGCCGGCGGCGTCCGGAAGCGTGGCGGCCAGAGGCTTCTCGACGTATACGTGCTTCCCCGCGTCGAGCGCCGCCATCGTCACGGCCGCGTGGACCGAGGGCGGGGTGATGTTCACCGCGATGTCCACCGCCGGGTCGGCCAGGAGTTCCTCGACCGATCCCCAGACGGAGAGCCCCGCCTGCTTGGCCGCCCGCTCGGCGCGGGACCCGTCGATGTCCGCGCACCGCACGACCTCGAGGCCCGCGAACCTCCGCATGCCCTGGATGTAGCGAGGGAACACGTCGCCACACCCGATCACCCCGACCCCCACACGGCGTCCGTCGTCCCCGTCGCCGGTCATTTTCCTCCCGACCGTGCTGCCTAGACCCTGCGCCTTGACCGTGGTGCCGTGACCCCGTCGAGTCCTCCGACCACATCCCACCCTCTACGTGGGATTATCTCGGGTCATGTGGGAAAAAGTTGGATATCGCGCTGATCAGATGCTAGATATGGCAAGTTTCGGCTGTCAATATCAGCATTGATCGGATCTCTTGGGTTCGCCGGGCGGCCGCACGGCCGGCGCTCTACGGGAGGAAGGGGAGCCGGGGGTCGCGGAGCCAGGTCCAGAAGAACGTCTCCAGAGGGCGCGCGCTGTAGCGCTCGGCGTGGCTGGTGAACTGCCGCGTGCTGACGGTCCCATATCGGTGCGTGGCCGTCCATTCGTGCAGCATGGGGTGGAACGCCGCGTCTCCGAGTGTCCGGCGCAGGGCGTGCACGGCGAGCGCGCCGCGCTTGTACACGCGGTCGTCGAACAGCCGGTCCAGCCCCGGGTCGGTGAGAGAGAAGTCCTGCGGCAGCGCGGCCAGCTTCCGGTGCGCCCGCCGGGCGTGCTCGTCGGCGGAGTCTCCTCCGGAGTCCTCGGACCAGAGCCACTCGGCGTACGCGGCGAAGCCCTCGTGCAGCCAGATGTCCCGCCAGTCGCCGATCGTCAGGCTGTTGCCGAACCACTGGTGCGCCAGCTCGTGGGCGACCAGCCGCTCGCTGCCCCGGCGGCCGTCCGCGTGGTTGACGCCGAAGACGGACATGCCCTGAGCCTCGATCGGGATCTCCAGTTCGTCGCCCGCCACGACGACGGTGTAGCCGCCGAAGGGGTAGGGCCCGAACCGCTTCGCGAACGCCTCCAGCATCTGCCCCTGGCGGCCGAAGTCGTGCCTGACCCGGGCCGCGGCCCGCCAGGGGAAGGCGAGCCTCTGCGGCACCGGACCCGGCACCACCTCCTGGCGGTATCGCCCGATCTGCACGCTCGCGAGGTAGGTCGCCATCGGCTCGCGCTGCTCGTACATCCACGTGGTGGCCGATCCCGCGCGGCGCTTGCCGACCAGGGCTCCGGTCGCGACGACCTCGTACGGCGAGGCGGTCGTCACCGAGATCCGGTAGGCCGCCTTGTCGTCCGGGCGGTCGTTGCACGGGAACCACGACGGTGCGCCGATCGGCTGGCTGGCGACGAGCACGCCGTCGCTGAGCTCCTCCCAGCCCAGCTCGCCCCAGCGCGTCGAGATCGGCCGCGGGGTCCCGGCGTAGTGCACCTCGGCCACGAACGGCTCGCCCTCCCGCAGAGCGGTGGCCGGGGTGACGACGAGCTTGTCACCCCGGCGGGCATGCCGGGCTTGAGCACCCCCCACGAGGACCTTCCCGACGCGGAACGCGCCCAGGTCTAGCCCGAACGACTCGGCCTGCCGCGTCGCCACCGCCGAGACCCGCGCCACGGCGGTGAGCTTGTTCGACCCTATCCGGTAGTCGAGGGACAGGTCGTAATGCTCGACCCGATACCCGTCGTCGCCTCGATTCGGAAAGTAGGAGTGGGCCACGCTCACGTTCGTTCAGGTTCCCTTGCTCAGCGGCACTTCAGGCGGTCACTTCAAACCGCGTCACTCGGACGGGGCCCACGCCGCGATCGGGTTCCCGAGCCAGCGGGTCCGCGCGGGCACGGACTCGCCGCGCATCACCAGGGACGCGGGCCCGATCGTGGTGTTCGCCCCCACCTCCGCCGCGGGGAGGACGACCCCGTGCGGGCCGAGCGTCGCGCCCTCCCGCAGCACCACCGTATCGATGCTCATCACCCGGTCGTGGAAGAGGTGGGTCTGCAGCACGCAGCCCCGGTTCACGCTCACCCCGTCACCGAGCTCGATCAGGTCCGCCTCGGGCAGCCAGTAGGTGTGGCACGACACCCCTCGCCCGATCCGCGCGCCGAGCGACCGCAGCCACAGGTTGAGCGGCGCGGTCCCCAGCCAGGCCTCGGCGAACCACGGCGCGGCCAGCACCTCGACGAAGTTGTCCGCCAGCTCGTTGCGCCACACGAACGAGCTCCACAGCGGGCGGTTGCCGGCGCGGATCCGGCCGACCAGAGCCCACTTCGCCAGGCTCGCGGTCACCGCCGCCACGGCCCCCGCCGCCAGCAGCGTCACACCGCCGAGCAGGGCCGCCGCCGCGAAGCCGTACGACGCCGCGAGCCATTCGAGGGCCGCCGCCACCAGAACGGCGAGGCCCACGGTCGCCATCGCCGGGACGAGCCGGCACAGCTCGACGGCGGCGCGGGCCACCTTCAGGCCGAGCGGCGGGTCGTAGGTGCGGCTCCGGTCGCCGCCCTCGGCGGTACGGCGGAGCTCGACCGGCGGCATGCCGAGGTAGGACGAGCCGGCCTTGGCCTTCTTCGGCGTCGCCGAGAGCACTCCGACGAGACCGTCCTTCGGCACCTTGCGGCCCGGCGCGGTCATGCCCGAGTTGCCGAGGAACGCGCGCTTCCCGATGCGCGCGCCGGCCAGCCGCAGCCGCCCGCCCTCCAGCTCATACGGCGCGACCATCGTGTCGTCGGCGAGGAACGCCCCGTCTCCGACGGAGGTGAGGGACGGCAGGGCCAGCACGGTCGACAGCTCGACGTCGCGGCCCACCCGCATCCCGAGGGCGCGCAGCCACGCGGGCGTGAGAACGCTCGCGTACAGCGGGAACAGCCAGACGCGGGCCATCGCCATCAGGTGGCCGGTGGCCCAGGCCTGCCAGGCCACGCGGCTGTGGACGGGGTGGCTGCCCTCGCGCAGGCCGATCGCCAGCAGGCGGACGCACGCGTGGATCGCGAAGGCCAGCGCGGCCATCCCGGTGATCGTCGCGAGGGGCACGCCGTACAGCGCGGCCGTCAGCGCCTCGCCCAGCGTCGCCGTGCCGCGCAGGAACCGGCTGAGGACGACGAGCCCGGCCAGCGCCGCGAGCGCCGGGAGCAGGCTGAGAACCAGGGCGGACAGGCCGTACAACGCGATCCATCGCCGGGAACGCGCCGGTCGCTCCGGGTGCCGCCTGGCCTTGCCCTTCCGGATGGCGGGAGCTCCGGCCCAGCGCTGGCCGGCCGGAACGCCGCCCGTCACCGCGGACCCGGGCGCCACCTGTGCGTTCTTGCCGATCCGCGCGCCGGGGAAGAGCGTCGCGCGGGAGCCGACGGTCGCGCCGGCGCCCACCTGGATCTCGCCGACGTGCAGGAGGTCACCGTCGAGCCAGTGGCCGCTGAGATCCACCTCGGGCTCGACGGCGGAGTTCGCTCCGAGCTTCAGCATGCCCGTGATCGGCGGCAGCGAGTGCAGATCGGCGTCCTCGCCGACCTGCGCGCCGAGCGCCCGCGCGTAGTAGGTGATCCAGGGCGCGCCGGACACCCCCGCGACACCCAGCCGGGCGGCGAGCTGCTCGGCGGCCCACAGGCGGAGGTGCACGCCGCCGCCGCGCGGATAGGTGCCGGGCGTGAGGCCCCGGAGGAGCGCGCGGGCGCCGCCGGCGGCGATGACCATCCGGCCCGCCGGGGTGAGGAACAGCAGCCAGCCCGCGAGCACCCAGCCCCAGGGCACGGCGGGTGCCCATGGGAAGGAGAAGAAGTTGTTGAGCGTGGCCAGCACCGTCACCCAGCGCAGCGCGCCGACGGTCAGCAGCGGCACCATCAGCGCCGCCTGCGCGACCGACGCCCGCGCCGGCATCGGCCGTACGGTTCGCTCGATCGTCCGGACGGGAGCGGTGTCCGTTCCCGAGAGGTGGGCCGCGAGCCCGCGCAGAGTCGGGTTGTCGTAGAGATCGCCGACGGCGACGGTGGGATACCTCTCACGCAGGGACGAGACCAGCCGCGCCGCCGCGAGGCTGCCGCCGCCCTCGGTGAAGAAGTCGGCGTCCGGGTCGCTCGTCGTGACGCCGAGGATCTCGGCCCAGCGCTCGGCGAGCCATCTCTCGGTTTCCGACAGTTCCGGCAGTTCCCGGCCTTCGGCGTCGGGTGCGCCGGCCGACGTCGGCAGCGGCCAGGGGAGCGCGTCACGGTCGATCTTGCCGGAGGTCCGCGTCGGCAGGGCGTCCACGGTCGCCAGGCGGGGGACGAGCGCGGCGGGCAGCGACTCGCGCAGCAGCGTCCTGGCGGCGGCCTCGTCGAAGCCCTCGCCGGGGACGACGTAGCCGACGAGCAACTGGTGCCCGGCGGCGGCCGTGCGCACTGCCGCCGCCGCGCCCGCGACACCGGGCAGCGCCTGCAGAGCGGCGTCCACCTCGCCCAGCTCGATCCGGCGGCCGCCGAGCTTGACCTGCTCGTCCGCCCGTCCGACGAAGACCAGCCCCTCCGGGTCCGCCCGCACGAGGTCGCCGCTGCGGTAGGCCCGTTCCCAGCCGAGAGCGGGAAGCGGGGCGTACTTCTCGGCGTCCTTCGCCTCGTCGAGGTAGCGGGCGAGCCCCACTCCGCCGATGACCAGCTCTCCGGTCGCGCCCATGGCGACCGGCTCCCCGGTCTTGTCCACGACGGCCAGGTCCCAGCCGTCGAGCGGCAGGCCGATCCGCACGGGCCCCCCGCCGTCCAGCCTGGCCGCGCAGGCGACCACGGTGGCCTCGGTCGGGCCGTAGGTGTTCCACACCTCGCGTCCCGGCACGGCCAGGCGTTCGGCCAGCTCGGGCGGGCAGGCCTCGCCGCCGAAGATGAGCAGGCGGACGCGGTCGAGCGTCTCCACCGGCCACAGCGCCGCGAGGGTAGGCACGGTCGAGACGACGGTGATGTCCTTGCCGACCAGCCAGGGACCCAGGTCCATGCCGGTCCGCACGAGCGCGCGCGGAGCGGGCACCAGGCACGCGCCGTGCCGCCATGCCAGCCACATCTCCTCGCAGGAGGCGTCGAAGGCGACGGACAGCCCGGCGAGCACCCGGTCTCCTGGGCCGATCGGCGCGTCCGCGAGGAACAGCCGTGCCTCCGCGTCCACGAACGCGGCGGCGCTGCGGTGCGTCACCGCGACGCCCTTCGGCGTGCCGGTGGACCCGGACGTGAAGATGATCCACGCGTCGTCGCCCGGCCCCGGCGCTCCTGTACGGCCCGCCGGCGCGTGGTGCGTGGTGATGACCGAATCCGCGCCGATGGAGGCGCAGACGGCGGCCTCGGAGAAGACCAGGGCGGCGCGCTCGTCCGGGTCGTCGGCGTCGACCGGCACGTAGGCCGCGCCCGCCGCCAGCACCCCGAGGATCGCGATGTAGAGGTCCGCGGTGCCGGACGGCACGCGCACGCCGACGCGGTCGCCGGGTCCGACGCCGATCTCGCGCAGCCGGGCCGCGAGCCGATCCGCCTCCGCGCGCAGACCGGCGTAGTCGAGGGTGACCGTGCCGTCGTCCAGCGCGGGCTGGTGGGGGTGCCGTCGGGCCGTGCGGTCGAGCACGTCGAGCAGGGTGCGGGCCACCGGGGTCTCTCCGCGCGAGGGGAACACCGCGGGCGTCTCCCACGGTCCTTCCGTCGCGAGGAGGTCCGCTGTTCCAACCGTGGTTCCGGCCGTTGATGGGCGCAAGCTATCTCCTGTCGTCGCGCGGCAGCCGTTCCGCCGTGTCGTCCTAATCACGGGGAGCGCGCGTGGCCGCGCGGCGCGTGGAGCCGTCCCTCGTAATCGTGCCTACCCGCCTGGGGCAGACCTGGATGCGAACGGCGCCCAGGATCGCCCTATTCCACCGATTATCCCAGACGGCCGGGGCCCGCCCCCGTGCCGCGTGGGGCGTTGGCGTGAAATGCCTGGTCCCCGGCCCGCCGGTCGGCGGGCCGGGGACGGGGCGCTCCAACCGGTCAGGTGGGCAGGCCCCAGGCGGCGCCGGGCTGGCTGATGGGGACGGGGGCGATCGTCAGCGGGGGAGTGGAACCGGCGGGGTACACGAGCACCTCCCGGTTCTTCGCCAGGTCGATCTCGATCACGCCGCCGCCGGTGTCCCGCCACGTGGCGGGCGAGCCGTCGTCCAGCGTGACCGTCAGCGTGGAGTCCTGCTGCTGGGGCGTGACGTCCAGCCGGTCGAGGTTGGGGCCGCCGTTGGCGGTCGTGGACGTGGCCTTGATGAGGTTGGTCCCGGCGGTGAGGGTGTCGGTGAACGAGAGGGTCTGCCAGGTGTCCCAGTTGGCCGTCCCGGGGAAGAGGATGGTGCCCGCGTTCATGCCGTTCACCGTGATGGCCATCGGTCGTTCCACGGTCGTGCCGTTGGCGTACCGGAACGTGAAAGTGGCGCGGGTGGTGGCCGCCACGTTGACGGTGAACTCGATCGAGCTGCCGGTGACGTTGTCGAGGTTGACGAAGCCCGTCCCGGTGAAGCCGAGGTGGTTGGACTCGACGACGCCCTGGGAGATGGTCGCGCTCTCGGCCTGGTAGCTCGTGGTGGCGCTCTGCGGCTCGACCTCCAGCGAGTCGAGGTTGGGGCCGCCGTTCGCCGTGGTGGAGGTGGCCCGGATCTTGTTGGCCCCGGCGTTGAGGGTGGCCGGGATCGAGACCGTCTGCCAGGTGTCCCAGTTTACGGTGGGCGGGAAGTCGGGGGTGGCCACCGTCGTGCCGTTGACCGCGATGGCCGTCGGGCGGTTGGCGGTGGTCCCGTTCGCGAAGCGCAGGCGCAGGTTGACCGGGCCGGCCGTCGCCGCGTTCACGGTGAACTCCAGGTAGCTGCCGACGATGTTGTCGAGGTTGACGTAGCCGGTGCCGGTGAACCCGGTGTGCAGCGTCTCCAGGATGCCCTGCGAGATGGTCGCGTTCTCGGCCTGGTAGACGTCCGACGACGTGGACACGGCCAGGCCGTGCTTCAACCGGAGCGGCTCGCCCGCGAGGCTGCGCAGCCGTACGAACTTGGTCACCCCTCCGGAGCGGACCGCGCTGACGAGGAACGCGCCCTGCACGCGGAAGTCGTGCAGCGTGACGTCCTTCCACGCCGTCGGCACGCCGGGGAACACCCGGATCACCCCGCCCCAGCTCTGGCACAGCATGTCGTGGATGGTCTGCGAGGCCGACAGCGGCGTCTCGATCACCGGGCCGGCCTCGGTGTAGTGGGTGTTCGCCCGGCACGGGAAGGACGTCGCGGGGTCGAAGAACTTCATGAGATACGACAGGGCGGTGTCGCCCCGGCCCATCATCGCGTACATCGACCCGGCGCCGGTGTAGCTGTAGCCGCGCTGCGCGCCCGTGAGCGCGTGCCAGCGGACGATCGACTTCTCGATCAGCGCCCAGTTCTGCGGCTGGTCCCAGTTGACCAGGTACAACGGATAGATCATCAGCAGGTGCGAGTAGTGCCGGTGCGACTGGTCGTACGGCGTGCCCGCGCCGATCATGAAGCCGTTGGAGTCGGTCGGGTACGGCGTGAGCGTGCTGAGCACCTGCCGCCACTTGTTCTCGAGGGGGTCGGCGATGCCCAGCCTCACCGCCGAGTCGAGCAGCGTCTGGCAGCCCCACCGGATCAGTGCGAGGTCATAGTTGGTGTCACCGCTCGGGGTGACGGGGTACTCCGGCGAGAACGTGGAAGGCAGGTGCAGCTTGCCGTCGCTGCCGGTCGTGAGGAAGTGCAGGTAGTAGTTGATCGCCCGGCGCAGGAGCGGGAACAGCGTGTCCCGCAGCATCGTGTCGTCCATCGTGTGGCGGTAGGACAGCCACACGTTGTGGAGGGCCCAGGTGAGGTCGCCGACCTCCGCACCGGACCCCGGGGCGCCCACGCTCCGGTTGGCGAACATGTCGGAGCTGCGGCCCACGCCTGCGGAGTCCGAGCGGTACGCGCTGCCCACGTTGTTGATCAGTTGCTGCTTGTTGTCGGCGAGCGTGGAGGTGACCGAGTCGAGCTCGAGGTGGTTGGAGCCGTGGATCAGCCAGTATTCGAGCTGCACGTTGAGGTTCCACCACACCCCCGGCCACGGCGTCGGCTCCAGCCACGGCCCGGTCGTCGCCATGACGGGAGCCCCGGCCCGCGTGGCCGACGCGACCTTGTAGAGCTGGATCCAGTGGAACGCCTGGAGGCGCTGGTCGGGGATCGACAGGAAGCTCTTCTTGTAGAAGTCGTGCCACCACGATCGGTGGGTGCCCAGATAGGTGTCGTACGGCACGGCGCTCGCGGTCTGCACGCGGTTGAGCGAGGTCGCCTCGGCCGTGGTGGCCGGATAGCTGTGCGCGACGGACAGATAGAGGAGGCGCTGGCCGGAGGAGGGCCCGGCGATCTCCCGGTACGCGGTGGCGGTCTGGCCGCCGCCGGTGAGCGGCTGGATGACCTGCTTCACGTCACCGGTGGTCTTCGTCGTCCACGCCGGGTTCTCCGTGTACCCGGTGGGCGGCGCCTCCGACGCCGATCTCGGGGTGATCGCCTTCTCCGGGGTGAACACCCACTTGACCTTCTCGGAGCCACTCGGCGTGACCGAGGCCACGAAGACCTGGTCGTGGATGGACACCTGCAGCGTCAGCGTGCCGGAGCTGGTCGTGATGGTGCCGACCAGTTCGGCGTTCCACAGGTCGAGGCGCCAGTTGACCGACGAGATCGTGCCGACCGGCTGGAGGGTGAGGTGGCCCACCGGCAGGCGGGCGGTGCCCCACCCGCTGCCGAACTGCGGCCGGTGGTCCTGGACCTCGCCGTGCTGCACGGTGAACCTGACCTGGTTCTGGTTCGGCTCCTTGTAGACCATCGAGCCGAGCCGGCCGTCGCCGAGGAAGGGGCCCTCGTGCCAGACCGTGGGCAGCCGCTTCCAGATCAGGTCCTGCCCGCGCAGGAAGTCCGCCCACTGCGTGTCGGTGGCCATTCGGTTGTCGAGCGGCACTCCCGCCAGGACCTGCGCGGGCAGGCCGGACGCCCGGCTCGCCGTCGCTGCCGCTGCCGGGGCCCTGGGGGACAGGACCGCGACGGCCGCGCCTCCGACCGCCATGCCGATAACCGTCCGCCGCGACAGGGGGTACTTGTCAGCGGGGTATTTGTCGGCGGAGTGGTCATCGGTGGGGCAGTTGCCATCGTCCATGCGCACCTCACACATCGGATCTATTTGTTGTTAAGGACCTTAACGGATATGCAATACGTGCTGTAAGGACCCAAAGTCATCGGACCTTAGCGCCTAGTCCTGCGCCTTTCCTCCGGCGAGGCGGCTGATCATGAGGGCCACGAGGATGATCACTCCGTAGACGAGCTGCTTCCACTCACCCGGCACTCCGCGCAGGGTCAGGATGTTCTCCACCAGGCCGATGACGAGCACGCCGGTCAGCGCGCCGAACACCGTGCCCTTGCCGCCGTCGAGGCTCACACCGCCGATCACCGCCGCCGCGAACACCATGAAGATCCAGCCGTTGCCCTGGTTGGCGCTGATCGAGCCCAGCCAGCCAGTGGTGAGGACCCCGGCCAGGGCCGCCAGCACCCCGCCGATGACGAACACGCCCCACACGACCCGCTCCACCCGCACGCCCGCCGCCCGCGCCGCGTCCGCGTTGCCGCCGATGGCGTACAGCGACCGGCCCAGCCGGAAGTAGCCGAGAGCGACGATGCCGACGGCGAACAGCGCCCCGGTGATCCAGATCGACGCGGGCAGGCCCAGCCACGTGGCGCTGCCGAGATAGAGGAACGACTGCGGCAGCTCGAACAGGCTCTTGCCGCCGGTGAGCCCGAGTTGGAGCCCCCGCACGACGATCAGCATCGCCAGCGTGACGACGAACGCCGAGAGCTGGAAACGCAGGATCAGAAAACCGTTGACCGTCCCGATGAGGGCCCCGATCAGCAGGCACAGGGGGATGGCGAGGAACGTGGGCAGCCCGATGCCGAACCCTCCGGCCGACGACGGGATGACGAGCATCACCGCCAGCGCGGGCGCGAGGCCCACGGTCGACTCCAGCGAGAGGTCGAACTTCCCAGTGATCAGGATCAGCGCCTCGGCCAGCACGACCAGCGCGAGCGCCGTCTGCTGCTGCATGACGTTGATGAGGTTCTCGGCCGTCAGGAACGTCGGGCTCACCACCGCGCCCGCCCCGAGCAGGACGAGGATCACCGGCACCAGCGTGAGATCCCTGAACCTGCCGAGCCGCAACGCGACCGGCGCGACCCTCATCCGCTCACTCCGCTCAGTCATGCCACACACTCACGCTGATCACCTATGCGATTCACTTATGCGACGCCTTCCATCAGGGCGACCAGTTCCTGGTCGGTCCAGCCGCGCGGCAGGTCCCGGACGACGCGGCCGTGGAACATCACCAGCACCCGGTCGCAGACGCGCAGGTCGTCGAGGTCGTCGGAGACGACGAGCACGCCCGAGCCGAGGCGTGCCGCGTCCTCGATCGCGCCGAGCAGCGCCTCCTTCGCCCGGACGTCAACCCCTGCCGTCGGGTCCACCACGACCAGGGCCTTCGGCTCGTTGGAGAGGGCCCGGGCCATCACGGCCTTCTGCGCGTTGCCGCCGGACAGCTCGCCCACCGGCTGCTCCGGCCCGCTCGCGCGGATGTCGAGCTCCCCGATCATCCGGGAGGCGTACGCCCGCTGCCTGGCCGCCGAGACCGCGCCGTACCGGCCGAGCCTTCGCGTGACTGGCAGCGTGACGTTCTCCGCGAGTGACAGCAGAGGAACGAACCCCTCCTTGTTTCGGTCCTCGGGGACGAATCCCAGGCCCGCCTCCACCGAGGCCGCCACGTCGCCGGGGCGGAGCCGTACGCCGTCGATCGACACCATGCCACGGCCGGCCCCGCGCAGCCCGGCGAGGGTCTCGGCCAGCGCCACCTTGCCGCTGCTGCCCGACCCCGCGAGGCCCAGCACCTCGCCCCGGTGGATCTCCAGGCTGACGTCCTCGTAGTGCCCCCTGAGGCTCAGCTCGTCGGTGCGTAGCACGATCTCCGGCGCCGGTGCGGCTCGGTCGGATCGCTCGCCCAGCGTGACGGCGTCACCGGTCATCGCCGCGACCAGGTCACCGTGCGGCAGCTCCGCCACGGGCGTGGTGAGCACGTGCCGCGCGTCACGGAACACCGTCACGTCGTCGCACACCTCGTAGACCTCGTTCAGGTGGTGCGAGATGAACAGCATCGTGACGCCCTGCTCCTTCAGGGCGCGCATGCGCGTGAACAGCCGCTGGATCGCCGGACCATCGAGCTGCGCCGTCGGCTCGTCGAGGATGATGAACCTCGCTCCGGCCGACAGCGCCCGCGCGATCTCCACGAGCTGGCGCTGCTCCACCGTCAGCTCACCCGCGAGCCGGTCAGCCCGGACGGCCACGCCGTACCTTTCGAGGATCTCCTGCGAACGGCGGCGGAGCCCCCGCCACCTGATCGGGCCGCCGTCCGACTGGCGGTTGAGGAACAGGTTCTCCGCGACGCTGAGGCTCGGAATGATGGTCGACCTCTGGTACACGCAGGCGACCCGCCGCCGCCAGCCGTCCCGGTCGCCGAGCGGAGGCGCGGGCTCGCCGCCGAAGGACACCGTGCCCTCGTCCGGGCGGGCGAGCCCGGTCAGGATCGAGACCATCGTCGACTTGCCGGCGCCGTTGCGTCCCACGAGGGCGTGCGTCCTCCCGGGCGCGATCCGTATCCCGGCGCGGGTGAGCGCGACCGTGGCGCCGAAACGCTTGGTGACATCAACCGCTTCGACGGCTGTCATTTGATCTGTCACTTGATCTGGTTTCCCCAGAGCGCCTTGTCGTCGACGTTATCCTTGGTCACGAGCGGAGCCGGAAGCTGGTCCTCTAGGCCGTTGGGGAGCTGGATGATCGTGCTGTCGTGGTCGGTCGGCCCCGGTGTGAAGGTCTTCCCGTCGACCGCGGCCTTCGCGTAGTACAGGGCGTATTTGGCGTAGAGGTCCGCCGGCTGCGACACGGTCGCGTCGATCTGGCCGGCCCGGATCGCGGCGAACTCCTGCGGGATCCCGTCGTTGGAGACGACGAAGATGTGCTTGGCGTCCGTGGGCGGCACGAGCAGGTTCTTGGCCTTGAGGACCTGCAGCGTGGGGGCGAGGTGGACGCCGCCCGCGTGCATGTAGATGCCCTTGATGCCGGGATGCTGCTGGAGCAGGGTCTGCAGCATCGCCGCAGCCTTGCCGCCGTCCCACTCCGTCGGCGCCTCGTACACCGTGATCCCGGCGTACTTGGTCTTCATGCAATCGCGGAACGCCTCCGCCCGGTCGCGGCCGTTCACCGAGGACAGCGACCCCATGAGCTGGACGACCTCGCCCTTCCCGCCGAGCTTGTCGCCGAGGAACTCGCACGCCTTCTGCCCGTACGCCCGGTTGTCGGCGCGTACGACCATATAGACGGGGCCCTTGTCCGGCCGGGTGTCGACGGAGACGACCGGGATCTTCTTGTTGGCGAGCTGCTCCAGCGTCGACACGATCGCGCCCGTGTCCTGCGGCGCCATGACGATGGCCTTGGCGCCCTGCCCGACGAGGGCGTTGGTGTTTGCGACGAGCTTCTGGACGTCGTTCTGCGAGTTGGTCGCCGGAAGCAGGTCGACGCTCAGCTCCTTGGCCTTCTCCGGGACGTACTTGATATAGGAGTTCCAGAAGTCGGAGTCCGCCCGGGGATGGTCGATGCCGACCTTGCCCCCCGCCGCTCCGGCGCCGCCACCGGTCGTGCCGGGGCTCGTGTCTCCCGAGCCGCACGCGGCCAGTGACAGCGCCATCGCCAGCCCCGCCACCGCCCCTGCAGGACCCCGCAATTTCATGTCGCCTCCGCTGTATCGGCTCTAATGATCCGATGTATATCGGGGCCGGTTAGCGATCGTCAACCTCCTTAACGAATTAGTGCACGCGATCGATATATGCGGTGATCGTTTCATTCGCGCGCTGCGATCAGCGGGCTGAACCGCTGGTCCATGCCGTACGGCACTGCCGGGCTGAGCTAGACATCCGATGCCTGCTTACTGGCGGCCGGCTTGACGGCGGCGGGGGAGGCGCATGGTGAGGAGCTTGGCTCGGGGCGCCACTCGCCCGGCGAGGTTGAACAGGGCCTCGGTGCGCGTGCGATCCGCGTCGAGGTGTGTGAAGAGGTTGACGCCGAGATAGAAGGTGATCGCGGCGTACGCGAGGTCGCGGGGCGGAAGGAGCTTGGCCAGCGGGGACCCGCCGATGACGCGCTCAAGCGTCTGCTCGACGAAGTCGATCCACGGCTCGGCCCGCTTGACGATCTCCTCCCGCAGCTCGGGTCGGGCGATGCTCGCGCCGACCAGCTCGGAGAACAGCGTGATGTGGCCGCCCTCGATGTCGGCCCGGTAGATCCCCGTGGCGACCTCGACGAGCTCCTCCAGACTCTTCGCTTCCGCCACGGTCTCCTGGTAGGCGCTCATGCGCTGCTCGGACGAGCGGTCGAGGGCGGCCAGCAGCAGCGGATCGACGCCACCGAAGTGGTAGAAGACCAGCGCCGAGTTGACGCCGGCCGCCTTGGCGATCGTCCGTGCGCTCGTCCCGGCGTACCCCTCGGTGCGGAGCGTCTCGGTAGCCGCCTCGATCAACCGGTCGCGTGTCTCGGCTCCCGATTGCTGCTTCCCGGCCACGGCATCCCCGCTCAGTGCGCACTCATCGTAGGGTTTGGCCTCATCATAAGGTTTAATCGCTTGATTAAAAATCATGCGGGTGGGAGCAGCCGGAACCCGGCTACAGCGGACGTGGGCTACAGCGGACGTGCCCGTTCGACGGGACGGACGTGGTCGTGGTCCTTGTCGCGATGGAGTTCTTCCGGGGAGCCCTTGCCGTCGATGACGAACAGGCCCATGGGGTAAGCGAGAACCATTACCGCCAGCACCGTTACTATGGCGAAATTGTCCAGATTCAGGTCCAGCCAGACTGTCAGATACGCCAGCGCCATGACGCAGAGAAGAAGCCAGCCACACGCCTCCGCGTGTTGCTCCCTTTGGATGCGTGCGGCCAGCGCGGCGGTTACGAGCCAGAGAAACGCCACAACTTCCGCGGCGACGATGAAACGCTGCGTTCGGACGAACGCCCGCTGCCCCTTGAAGTGCTTTCGCAGCCGCGGTTCCTGAACGACCCCGATCAGAAGTAGCGCGAGGAGCAGCAGCGAAGCCAGCGCGAGAAGCCAGATGAACACAGGAAACGAGAGAAACCCCGGCACGCTTCCCGCTGGCTGCGGCGTCGCCGGACCTCCCGGGATGAGCCGCGGCCCAGGCGTGACGGCCTGGCATCCGTTCACTGCCGGCTTCAATCCCAGCGGACATGAGGCCGGTGCCGTAGCTCGGGGAGGGATTAATCCGGAAAATACGGGATTCGGTGTCGGGCCCACAGCCAAATCCTATGCGGAGTGCGTGAGAAAGCTTCTCTGGACAGCGACGTAATTGCATAAGGCCGGGCGCCTCGACACCGGGTGGATTCACCGAGGTGGACTCGCCTGGGACCATGCCCGCTGCATGGCCCTGTAGTCGATTACGGTGATTCCCTCCTGTTCGAGAAGTGCGCGAGTCTCCGGTGATGTCAGGAACTCGTAGTCGGTCCGGCGCACGCGCCAACCGCCGGGATCGATTGCTCTGGACTCCTCGTCGCCCAGGCCGGGGTGCACCGCCCACTCGCTCAGACCAACCGGCAGGTCGCGTAGCAGCGCGGCGAATCGGCGAGACTTGCCCTCGACTTCGAGAGCGAAGCTGTCCAGAAACTCGTGATCGACAACCGGCAACCCGCGCCGTCGCAATCTTTGGCGTCCAGGTTCGAGCCAGACCCGCACCGCCAGGCCGTACTCCCCGGCCAACGCCACGGTCAGGTCGAGGATGTCGTCGCGTCCGCCATCGGCCAGACAGTGCCAGTCCAGATGGGTCGGGGTCAGCCCGGCGAGGGCCACGGCGTCGATCTGTGCGCGGAACTCGAGCTCCACCTCGTCAAGACGAGCCCGCGCGAGGAGCTCAGAACGCTTGGCGGGTGCGAACAGTTCGCCGGTCTCGTCGAGCAGCGAAGGCACCTTCTCCCTCGCGGTCAGCGGCCCCCACCGGTAGTTGGTCGTATCGCAGACAAGCGTGAGGTGGATCCCGAACGGGATCTCCGGCCGTTGGCGGAGAAGGTTCATGGCGTGCGGCGCCCACGGGCACGGGGCCATCAGGCTGCACGAACTGGCGATTCCTTCCTCGATCGAGTGGACGACCGCCATGTTGATCGCGTGGTACATCCCGAAGTCATCGTTGTTCACGATGAGCACCCGGGCATCGGGAGGGAATCCCAGCAGCTCACTTGATGTATTCAAGGCATGTCCAATCAATTGAGGTGAACGGCCGGAGCCGGCGTCTCGGTCATCGTCTCTGGCGAGGCGGTGTGGGTGCGGGGTCGTGGAGCGTCCTTCCTGTTGGGCTGGTGACGGTGACCGAAGCGTCGGCGTTGAGCCGGATCGTCCAGCCGAGTCGGTGGACGAAGTGCAGGTGGTGCCGGGCGCATAGCAGGACCAGGTTCGCCATGGTGGACGGGCCGCCGTCGTGACGCTCGACGATGTGATGCGCCTGTGCTCTGGTGGCGGGGGCGTCGCAACCCGGCCAGCGGCACCGGCCGTCACGGAGCTCGACCGCTCGTCTCAGCCGGTAAGGCACCGCGTCCTCGGGGTCGGAGACGTCCAGGATGAGGCTTTTGCCCCTGGCGGCCGCGAGCAGGACCCGGGCCACTTCGGCGGTGGCTGTGATGACCCAATCCTCGTCGTTCCCGCCCCCGTGGGGATCACCTCCGCGACCCCCGGACCCTTGGCCCCCGCGTTCCTGGCCCGCGCCCCTGGGGCGCTCGCGTCCGTTGCCCTCGCATCTCTGGCCGCCGCCCCCGGGGCCGCTTCCGCACCTGTGGGCATCGCCGCTCGCGTGCCGCTGGCCAGCCGCGTAGCCATCCCCCGCGCGGTGGCCGCCTGTGAGGTCGCCTACGTGGCCGCCGGTGGGGTCGTCGGTGAACCGGCTCCCGCGGTGGGGTGGGTTGTCGTCCACGCGGCTGCTGCCGGGGGTGGTGAGGGTGGCGTTCAAGGTTGACCGCAGGCAGGAGCCGAGCCCGGCAGGGCCGGACAGCGCTTCAGCGGCCCACGCGAGCAGTTCCTCGATGACGGCGGCCTGCTCGGAGGCGGACAGCGTGTCGAACGCCGCCGGCTTGGCGGCCGCGCTGCTCCGATGCATGTCGGCGGAGTCGGGCGAAGGGCGCCTTCCCGTCGTGCCCGACGGTCGTCCCCCTGCATCTGCTGCGTCCGCATGTGCTGCGTCCGTGTGTGTTCGGTCTGTAGGTGTTCGGTTTGTATGCGGTGCGTCGGGGTGGTGTGTGTCCGGCTGGTTTGCCTCTGGCTGGTTTGTGTCTGGCGGGGTTGGTGCCGGAATGGGGGAGGGGCCGACCGCCTGGGCGGGCGGGAGCCAGCCGTGCTGGGTCAGGGTGTCGATCAGGGCGCGGGTGAGGGTGATCAGGCGGGCGGGGCCCACCGGATGGGCCGTGACGACGCCCTGGATGCTGCCGTCGCAGGCCAGGGCGTGGGCCAGCCAGGTGGAGCGGGTCCGCGTCCAGGCCAGCTCGGCCCCTTCGGCGCCGGGCAGGCGGCGCAGGCCGGCCAGGTCCATGGTGGCCTCGATGCGCGGCTTGCGCCCGGCCACCTCGGGCAGCATGCCCGAATCGACCAGCCGGGCCATCGCCTCCCGCAGCGCGTCATGGTGCCGCTCACCCGTGCTGCGCTCATCGTCTGGTCCTTGCCGCTTGCCCAACGCGGTGAGGACCATGGTGACCAACTCGGTGGTGTCGGCCGACAGGCTGCCGTTGATGCGGTCCACACCGTCCACGGTCGCGGCCACCGTGACATGGTTGCCGCTGCCGTCGTCGCCCGGCTCGGGACGGGCCCGGCGCAGCATCTCCCCGGCCACCTTGACCAGATCCGCCTCGGTGACGCCGCCCACCCGGGCGGTGCCGGTGAGCACCGCACACGCCCACGCGCGGACATCGCGCGGCAGCCGCGCCACCCAGGCCAGGATGCGATCGGCGATCGACTGGGAGATCGCCGCCCCCGCCAGCGCCTGCCACAGGTACGGATACTCGCGCAATCTGCGGGCCCGCAGCCCATCCCGGCGGGCCTGGTCATCATCGACACCCAAGATGAGCTTCTGCCAGGGCCGCAGCCCGCTCTGCCCGTCGTCTTCGAACCCCCGCCCGGCCTCCAACGCCGCGAGCGCCGCCGCCCGGGCCGCCGACATCCGCCGCGCGGCCTCCTCCAGACCGGTCAACCGCTCGGCCACGACCGCCGACGGCTGACCGGCGGGATCATCACGCACCAGGAACGACAGCCCGGCCTTAACCATCGCCAACGCCTCGGCCGCCGTCGCGGGCTCCGGTCCCATGCCGGGTCCCATGCCGGGTCCTGTGTCCGGTCCGATGCCGGGTCCTGTGTTCGCTCCCAGGCCGGGGCCGCATGCCGTACCGGATGCCTGAGGACCGTCAGTGGAAGCAGAAGAGGGACCGCAGGCGCCCGCGAGGGGGTCGTCGGGGGACACGAACACAGCAGGCACCTCCCATCAGGAGACGAAGATGACCACCCCGGCCGATCCGGGGCCTTCCCGCGATCGCGCTCAACACGGTTAAAGGCTTCATCACTGATGGCGCATGGCACCCGAACCGGCACCCGCCTACTAAGCTCACCCAACGGCTGCCTCGATGCTATCCGAACACCTGCTCGATGACAACGCCTTGCGACCCTATTGAGCTGCGGATACCTGAAGAAGATGGCGTTCCGACATACCGCCCGACGCGGGCATTTTGGCGGCTACTCGAGGGCGCGAAAGGCGAGATCGGGGCGGCGCGGGGCGGTGGCTCGGCAGGGGGAGAAGGCCCGTCACGGCCTGGCTACGGATGGCCCGTCACGGCCGTGGTGCGACGCGATGGCGGGATAGGCGGGATCGGGGCGGATACCCGGATACCCGGATACCCGGATACCCGGACACGGGCGGTTGAGGCGTGGGATGCGATTCCGGGGCTCCGCCATGGTCCGGCGCTGGAACGGACGCGGACGAGGTCTGGCTCGTCAGCCTCACTGAGATAGGCATGTCGGCCGCTGTCCGACGACGCTGCGGGTAGGTGTACGGCACGCCGCTCGTCCTGAGTGGGCGTGCGGCGCGCCATACCGGCTGTGCCTGTTGGCGGGTGCGCCCGCTGTCAGCGGGGCTGGCTCGCCGACGGGCCGGTTCACCAGTGGGCCCGGTTCACCAGTGACTGGGCTGGGTGATCAACGGGTGGGGGAGCCGGGGTCGGTGAGGCCGGCGCGGCGCAGGGCCTCGGCCATGGCACCGCTCGGCGCGCCCGATCCCCGGTTGGAGGAGCCGCGGTTGGCGGAGTTTCGCGAAGGGTCACGGTTGGCCCCGCCCTCGTTCTGCCGGGGCTGGCCGCCGCGGCCCTTCTGCGAGGCGCCGCGTTCGCCCCCGCGTTCGCCGTCGCGCCGGCCTCCGCGCTGACCGCCGCGGTTCTCGCGGGCCTCGCCGTTCTGTGCTCCCGCCTGTGCTCCGGGCTGGGCCCCCCGCTGGCCGCCGCGGTTGCCGGGGGCGGTCTCGTCGTCGAGGCGCAGCGTCAGGGAGATGCGCTTGCGCGGAATGTCCACGTCGAGAACCTTCACACGTACGACGTCGCCCGGCTTGACCACGTCGCGAGGGTCCTTGACGAAGGTGTTCGACATGGCCGAGACGTGGACGAGGCCGTCCTGGTGGACGCCGACGTCGACGAACGCGCCGAAGGCCGCCACGTTGGTCACCACGCCCTCCAGGAGCATGCCCGGCGCGAGGTCCGCGATCTTCTCGACGCCATCCTTGAAGGTCGCCGTCTTGAAGGCCGGGCGGGGGTCGCGGCCCGGCTTCTCCAGCTCCTTGAGGATGTCCGTGACCGTCGGCAGACCGAAGGTGTCGTCCACGAACTCCGCGGGCTTGAGCGAGCGCAGCGCCGTGGTGTTGCCGATGAGCGTGCGGAGGTCGCTCTTGGTCGTCTGGAGGATGCGGCGGACGACGGGGTACGCCTCGGGGTGCACGCTGGAGGCGTCGAGGGGGTCTTCGCCTCCGGGGATGCGGAGGAAGCCCGCGCACTGCTCGAACGCCTTGGGGCCGAGCCGCGGAACCTCCTTCAGCCCTCGCCGCGACCGGAAGGGGCCGTTGGCGTCGCGGTGCGCCACGATGTTCTCCGCCAGCCCGGAGCCGATGCCGGAGACGCGGGTCAGCAGCGGGGCCGAGGCCGTGTTGACGTCCACGCCGACGCCGTTCACGCAGTCCTCGACCACCGCGTCGAGCGAGCGTGACAGTTTGATCTCGGACAGGTCGTGCTGGTACTGCCCCACGCCGATCGACTTCGGATCGATCTTGACGAGCTCGGCGAGGGGGTCCTGCAGGCGGCGGGCGATGGAGACCGCGCCACGCAGGGAGACGTCCAGACCGGGAAGCTCCTGGGAGGCGTAGGCCGACGCCGAGTAGACCGAGGCCCCGGCCTCGGACACCATGACCTTCGTGAGGTTCGGCATGAGCTTGACGAGCTCTCCGGCGAGCTTGTCGGTCTCGCGGGAGGCCGTGCCGTTCCCGATCGCGATCAGCTCGACGCCGTGCTCGGCGGCGAGCCGCCCGAGGACGGCGAGGGACTGGTCCCACTGCCGCTTCGGCTCGTGGGGGTAGATCGTCTCGGTGGCCACGACCTTGCCGGTCGCGTCGACCACCGCGACCTTCACGCCGGTCCGCAGGCCGGGGTCGAGGCCCATGGTCGAGCGGGTGCCCGCCGGGGCGGCGAGCAGCAGGTCGCGCAGGTTGGCGGCGAAGACCCGTACGGCCTCCTCCTCGGCGGCCTGCCACAGACGGGTCCGCAGGTCGATGCCGAGGTGAACGAGGACGCGGGTGCGCCATGCCCAGCGGACGGTGTCCGCCAGCCACCTGTCCGCCGGACGGCCCTGGTCGGAGACGCCGAAACGCCGCGCGATCCGCAGCTCGTAGTCATTGGGCTCCTCCGCCTCGGGGTCGAGCGTGAGGGAGAGGACCTCTTCCTTCTCGCCGCGGAACATCGCGAGGATGCGGTGCGAGGGCAGCTTGGTGAAGGGCTCGGAGAAGTCGAAGTAGTCGGAGAACTTGGCCCCGGCCTCCTGCTTGTCCTCCCGGACCTGCGACACCAGACGGCCGCGGGACCACATCCGCTCGCGCAGGTCGCCGATGAGGTCGGCGTCCTCCGCGAAGCGCTCGACGAGGATCGCGCGGGCGCCTTCCAGCGCCGCCGCCGCGTCGGCCACTCCCTCCCCGACGAAGGCCTCCGCGGTGGCCGCCGGGTCGAGTGACGGGTCCGCCAGAAGCTGGTCCGCGAGCGGCTCCAGCCCCGCCTCTCTGGCGATCTGGGCCTTGGTGCGGCGCTTGGGCTTGAAGGGCAGGTAGATGTCCTCCAGCCGGGCCTTGGAATCGGCCGCCATGATCTGCGCTTCGAGCGCGTCGTCCAGCTTGCCCTGTGAGCGGATGGACTCCAGGATCGCCGCGCGGCGCTCCTCCAGCTCGCGCAGGTAGCGCAGTCGCTCCTCGAGTGTGCGCAGTTGCGCGTCGTCGAGCATGCCGGTCGCTTCCTTGCGGTAGCGGGCGATGAACGGCACCGTGGCCCCGCCGTCGAGCAGGTCGACGGCCGCGATGACCTGGTTCTCGCGCACGCCGAGCTCTTCGGCGATCCGCTGCTGAATAGAGATCGTCACAATCCTGATCCACCTTTTTCCGGGAGGCTCTCATTGTGCCGGATCGGCGATGCGGGCCGCCCTCACTCGCCGGCGGACCCCGCACCCCGCACCCCGCACCCCGCACCCCGCACCCCGCCCCCCGCCTCGCGGGCGTCCCAAACCGGACCCCGGTCCGCCCGTACGCCCTGAGCGCCGTTCTCCGCGATGCGCCAGTATGGTCTGTCTGCCAAGCAACGCCATAGGCGATAAGGAGAGTGAGCCCGGGTGACCACGTCGGCGCAGCGGGAGGCGTCAGGGACGGTGCGGGCGTGGCTCCTGGAGGGCCTGCATCGCGAACGCGTGCCGTCCGGTCCGCACAAGGACAGCCCGGAGACGCAGCACACCTGGTGGCAGGTGATGTGCCTGACGGGTGTGGACTACTTCTCCACCCTGGGCTACCAGCCGGGCATCGCCGCCGTCGCGGCCGGAGCGCTGTCGCCGATCGCGACATCCCTCCTGGTGGCGCTCACCCTGTTCGGGGCGTTGCCGACCTACCGCGCGGTCGCCGAGCAGAGCCCCAACGGCATGGGGTCCATCGCGATGCTGGAGCGGCTGCTTCCCCATTGGTGGGGCAAGCTCCTCGTGCTCGTGCTGCTCGGCTTCGTCGCCACCGCGTTCATCTTCACGATCACGCTGTCGGCGTCGGACGCGACCGCGCACATCCTGGAGAACCCCTTCGTCCCGGGCTTCCTGGACGGGCAGCAGGTCCCCATCACGCTGCTGCTGATCGCGCTGCTCGGCGCCATCTTCCTGCGCGGATTCAGCGAGGCCATCGGGCTCGCGGTCGTGCTGGTGGCCGTATATCTCGTGCTCAACGTCGTGGTCATCGCCGTGGCGCTGCGGGAGGTCGTGTCCCACCCGCAGCTCATCGACGGCTGGCGGCACACGCTGACGGCCGAGCACTCCAGCCCCCTCGCCATGATCGGGGTGTCGCTGCTGGTGCTGCCCAAGCTGGCGCTCGGCCTCTCCGGATTCGAGACCGGGGTCGCCGTGATGCCGCAGATCCAGGGCGACCTGCGAGAGCGGATCAAGGGCGCGAGGCGGCTTCTCACGACCGCCGCGCTCATCATGAGCGTGTTCCTCCTCACCAGCAGCGTGGCGACGAGCATGCTGATCCCGGCCAAGGAGTTCAAGACGGGCGGCAAGGCGAGCGGCCGCGCCCTCGCCTACCTCGCTCACGAGCATCTCGGCGACTGGTTCGGCACGGCGTACGACATCAGCACGATCGCGATTCTGTGGTTCGCGGGCGCGTCGGCCCTGACCGGCCTGCTCAACATCGTGCCGCGCTACCTTCCCCGGTACGGCATGGCGCCCGACTGGGCCCGCGCGGTCCGCCCGCTGGTGCTGGTCTTCACCGCCATCGCGTTCGCCATCACGCTCCTGTTCGGCGCGCAGGTGGAGCCGCAGGGCGGCGCGTACGCCACGGGGGTGCTGGCCCTGATCCTCTCGGCCGCGGTCGCCGTCACGATCAGCGCGTACCGCGCGGGGAGGGCTTTCCCGGCGGCGGCCTTCACCGTGATCTCGCTGGTCCTCGGCTACGCCGCCGTGGAGAACATCAGGGAGCGCCCGGACGGCCTCAGCATCGCGCTGCTCTTCGTCGTGGCCATCGTCGTGACGTCGCTGGTCTCGCGGGCCACGCGCTCCACGGAGCTCCGGGTGACCAACGTGGAGCTGGACGAGGCGGCCCGGCGGATCGTCCTGGAGAACGACGGTGAGCTCCGGCTGATCGCCAACGAGCCGGACGCGCGGGACTCGGCCGAGTACGCCGAGAAGGACCGCGAAACGCGGGAATATCACCATCTGCCCGACGACGAGCCGATGATCTTTCTGGAGGTCACTCTCGGCGACGCGTCGGAGTTCGAGTCCGAACTGCTGGTGAAGGGGGAGACGCGGCACGGTTACCAGGTGCTCTCCGTGCGGAGCCCGGCGGTGGCCAACACGGTCGCGGCCATCCTGTTCCACCTGCGCGACGTGACCGGCAAGCGGCCGCATGTGTACTTCCACTGGGCCGAGGGCAACCCGGTCGGGGCTCTGCTGCGCTATCTGGTCTTCGGCGGGGGCGACGTGCCGCCGCTGACCCGCGAGGTCATCCGGAAGGCGGAGCCCGAGACCGGCCGCCGCCCCCAGGTCCACGTCAGCTGAGACGTCAGCTGAGACGTCAGCTGAGACGTCAGCTGGGGGTGAGCTGAGAACGCGCGGGCCGGGGACACCGAGGCGCGCGCCGAGGCCCTTGTGGGGGCCACGCCGGATGACACGGTGAGGGCCGGGACGGAGAAGACGCTCTCCCTCCCGGCCCTCCTGCGTTCCCTGACCGGTTCCGCCACCGCGCCTTGCCGCGCCGATCGGACACGTACGGCACATCCGACCGGCGCGCAAGGCTACCCGCGGTGATCGGTTCCGGTCACGGCACTAACCAATTGTGATCTTGTCGATGTTGGGTCCGCCGTCGGCGGTGCTGGACGTCAGCTTGATCGTGTTGGAACCGGCGTTCAGCGTGATCGGGATGGTGGTGGTCGCCCAGGTGTCCCAGTCGGTCGTGCTGTTGAACGCGCGGTCGTTGGCGACGAGGACGCCGTTGACCGTGATGTCCATCGGCCGGTTCACGGTCGTGCCGTTCGAGTAGCGGATCGTGAGCGAGGCCGAGCGGGCCGTGGTGGAGCTGACGGCCTGCTGCAGGTAGCTCCCGGCGATGTTGGTGAAGTTCACGAAGCCGGTGCCGGTGTAGCCGAGGTGGTTGGACTCCACCACGCCCTGGGAGATCGTGGCGTTCTCCGCCTGGTAGTCCACCGGGGCCGGAGCCGGATCGATCTCGATGTAGTCGGTGTTCGGGCCGCCGTTCGCGGTGGCCGCCGTCGCCCGGACCAGGTTGGTCCCGGCCTTGAGCGTGGCGGTGATCGTCTTGGTGGCCCAGGTGTCCCAGTTGGCGGTCGGCGGGAAGGACAGGTCGTTGGCGACGAGGTTGCCGTTGACCGTGATGTCCATGGGCCGGTCGACCGTGGTGCCGTTGGCGTTGCGCAGCTTGATGTTGTACTGGCCCGCCGTCGGCGCGTTGACCGCCCACTGGATGTAGCTTCCGGCCACGTTGGTGTAGTCGACGAAGCCGGTCCCGGAGTAGCCGAGGTGGTCCGACGCCACGGTGCCCTGCGAGATCGTCGCCGTCTCCGCCTCATACCGGTTGGACGGGGAGGGAGAGGGCGACGGGGACGGGGACGGGCTGGGCGAGGGGCTGGGCGAGGGGGAGGGCGAGGGGGAGGGGCTGGGGCTCGGCGTCGCGTTGTTGGTCCACTGGTAGCCCCGCATGTTTGTGATCAACATGTAGGTGTCCTGCAGCGAACCGGAGCTGTCGCCGAGCGACCGGTAGATGCCCCACTTCGGGCGGACGCGGTCGCCGAGGTAGGTGTCGATCCCGGTCTTGGACTTGTCGAGGATCGTCGTCCCGGCCTTCTTGATCACGAAGCGCAGCGACCCGGATGTGCCGTCACCGATCTTGGACTCGACCTCGACGTCGATCCAGGAGTTCTGCAGCGGCGTCAGCGGCGTCGACCCGATGACGATGCCGTCGTTGAAGTCCTGCATTTCGATGATCTGCTGGTTGCTGCCGTCCCGCTCGAGCGAGATCGTCATGATCGGCGTCGACCCGGTGCCCGGCATCTTGAACTGCATGATGTGGGTGAAGGTCGTCGTGCCCTTCAGTGTGCTCGGGATGAACAGGGAGTAGGTGATCCGCCAGGTCTGGCCGGTCAGCATCTCCAGGTACGGCCCGCCGGCGGGGGTCCGCATGCCGGTGACCTCGTGGCGCTGCCGGTCGGTCATCGAGTCGCGGTCGACCATGTGCATGTTCCAGCGGAAGTTGTTGCCTTCCACGAAGATGTGCGGCTGGCCGGCCGGGTGCGAGTCGGCCCGGTCGTCCTCGATGGTCTCGAACGCCGCGAGGCCGTCGGTGCTCGCCGTGGGGGCCCACTTCAGCTCCCAGCCGGGGGCGGCCTGGGCGGGGGTCTGCGTCAGCGGCAAGATCCCGAGGGAGGCGAGCAGCACTCCGCCGAGGGCTGCTAAGACTTTTTTCTTTCTCATGGCCCGGTTACCTCCAGGTAGTCGAGATTGGGGCAGCCGTTGGCCTTGGTGGCTACGTCGCGCACGATGGTGCTTCCGGCTGGGGGTAATTTGGTAAGTATGATGTCCCAATTGCCGGTTGGGCCGCTAGTGATCGCATAAGGTGATTCGGAAGGCGGAGTCCGACATCGGCCGCCCCCAGATCCACGTGAGCTGACGCGGTGAGGGCCGGGGAGGCGGGAGGCCTCCCCGGCCCGGTGGGTCAGCCCAGCCCGTTCTTCATCGCGGTGATGAGCTCGCCGTTGGAGGTGTCGCCGGTGAGCTCCCAGAAGAACGCGCCGCCGAGGCCCTGGTTCTTCGAGTAGCTCATCTTCCCGGCGATCGTGCTCGGGGTGTCGTAGCTCCACCAGTTGCTGCCGCACTTGGCGTACGCCGTGCCGGCGACGGTGCCGGTCGACGGGCAGCTGTTCTTGAGGACCTTGTAGTCCTCGATGCCCTGCTCATAGGTGCCCGGTGCCGGGCCCGTCGCCGTGCCGCCCGGGGCGCTCTGCGTCACGCCGGTCCAGCCGCGGCCGTAGAAGCCGATGCCGAGCAGCAGCTTGCTCGATGGCACGCCCTTGCTCTTCAGCTTCTGGATGGCCGCGTCGGAGTAGAAG
The DNA here is from genome assembly GCF_041262585.1 of Planotetraspora sp. GP83. Classification (NCBI taxonomy): domain Bacteria; kingdom Bacillati; phylum Actinomycetota; class Actinomycetes; order Streptosporangiales; family Streptosporangiaceae; genus Planotetraspora; species Planotetraspora sp. GP83. Next base: position 127,857 of record NZ_JBGCBZ010000022.1, read on the forward strand.
CCCGCGATCGGGATGCCGGTGTAGGAGTTGAGAGGCGAGTGCGGCGCGGTCGGACCCTGGGCGGCCCAGGCTCCGAAGTAGTCATATGTCATGACGTTGTACCAGTTCACGTACTGCGACGCGCCGCCGTAGTCGGCAGCGTCGATCTTGCCTCCGGACGTGCCGTCGGCCGTGATCGCGGCGGTGACGAGGTAGCTCGACCCGAAGCGGGACCGAAGCGCGGACATGAGGTTCTTGAAGGCGGCCGCCCCACTGGTGTCACAGCTGAGGCCACAGGCGTTCGGGTACTCCCAGTCGATGTCGATGCCGTCGAACACGTCGGCCCAGCGCGGGTCCTCGACCAGGCTGTAGCAGGAGTTGGCGAAGGCGGCCGGGTTGGCCGCGGCCTGCCCGAAGCCGCCGGACCAGGTCCAGCCGCCGAACGACCAGATGATCTTGAGGCCGGGGTGCTTGGCCTTCAGCTTGCGGAGCTGGTTGAAGTTGCCGCGCAGCGCGCCCGCGTCCCAGGTGTCGGAGACGCCGTCCACACTGGAGGCCGCGTCGTAGAACTTGTCGTAGTCCGCGTAGGCGTCGCCGATCGCGCACTGGCCGTTGGTCACGTTGCCGAAGGCGTAGTTGATGTAACCGAGCTTGCTGGCCGAGCCGCTGGTCTCGATGTTCTTGACGTGGTAATTGCGCTGGTAGACGCCCCACTCGACGAAGTAGCCGAGCAGCTTGTTGCCGCCACCGCCGCCTCCGCCGCTCTGGGTGGTGCCGGTGACGGAGTTGCTGGCGGCCGACAGGTTGCCGGCGGCGTCCTTGGCCTTGACCGTGTAGGTGTAGCTGGTGCTTGCCGACAGGCCGTTGTCGTCGTACGACGTGCCCGTGACGGTGGTCACGAGCGTGGAGCCGCGGTAGACGTTGTAGCCGGTGACGCCGACGTTGTCGGTGGAGGCGCCCCACGACAGCGAGATGGTGGAGGAGGTCGTGCCCGTCACCTGGAGGTTGGAGGGCGCGCTCGGC